>JAJYZQ010000006.1 GCA_021799835.1 bacterium
ACAGAGAACGCTCTGATGGCGGCAAGTATGTTAGAAGGCACCACGGTGATAAAAATTGCTGCCGCTGAGCCACACATAGAGGATCTTGCGCGGTTCCTCATTAAAATGGGTGTGCGGATAAAAGGCGTTGGCACGCATACGCTGGAAATTACCGGCACAAAAAAGCTGCACGGCGCGAAGCATACCATCATTCCCGATCCTATAGAGGCAGGGACGTTTCTCATTGGTGCAGCAGCCACCCAAGGCAAAGTGCTCGTGCGCGGCGCACGGCGTGAGCATCTGGACCTGGTAACGGAGAAGCTGGAGGAGTTTGGCGCGCATATTGATTTCCGAAAGGAAGGCATTTATATTGAATCCACGAAATCACTGTCTGCGGCCAAAATAGAGGCGCGCCCATATCCGGGCGTGCCTACGGATCTGCAGTCATTGTTTGGGGTATTGGCAACGCAAGCGGAAGGAACCAGTTTGATCTTTGATACGCTCTATGAGAGCCGGTTGAAATATTTGGATGAGCTGAATAAAATGGGCGCAAATGCAGCGATACTGGATCCGCATCGCGCAGTGGTCACCGGACCCACGCCGCTCTACGGGCAAGGAACCGTGAGCTTTGACCTGCGTACGGGTGCGGCGCTCATTATTGCAGGCGCTTTGGCGCAGGGGCAAACCCTCATTCAAGATGCATATCAGGTGGATCGCGGCTATGAGCGCATAGAACAGAAATTACAAGGACTCGGTTTGGATATACAAAGGGTGGAATGACGAGAATAAAATAATACCTCTATGTTTACCAGAAAACTCGGCATTGATTTAGGAACAGCGAATGTCTTGGTGCATATTCCGCGCAAAGGAATCGTGGTCAATGAGCCGTCTGTGGTAGCGGTATCTATAGATGATAACAGGATCCTTGCCATAGGCACTGCAGCCAAAGAGATGATCGGCAAGACCCCGGATTCCATCCGCGCGTACCGGCCGTTACGCGATGGCGTTATTGCTGATTACCGCGTCACGGAAGCAATGCTGCGCTATTTTTTTGAAAAGACATCCGGCGTGTTCGGCTTTATTAAGCCCGAAGTGATGATATCTGTGCCGGCAGGCATTACCTCTACCGAGCGGCGTGCAGTCATCCAGGCTGCAATGTCTGCAGGCGCGAAAAATGCGTTCGTAGTCAAAGAGCCGGTGCTTGCTGCATTGGGCGCGGGAATATCTATCAATGAACCATCCGGAAATATGATCGTGGATATTGGCGGTGGCACATCGGAAGTAGCGATTATCTCACTGGGCGGCATTGTGTCGTGGGCGTCGGTGCGGATTGGCGGCGACAAGCTTGATCAGGCAATAGCATACTATATTAAAAAGAAATATAATCTTGCAATCGGTGATCGCACTGCTGAAGATATTAAAAAGACCATAGGAAAAGCTATCGCGGTTGATGACGATGAGGAAGAACAGATGGAGATTCGTGGGCGAGATTTGGTGAGCGGTTTGCCGAAAAACATTCTCATTACTTCAAACGAAGTTGCCTATGCCATTGCTGACGAGCTCAGTGAGATTATTAAAGCCATCAAAACTGTTCTGCAGGATACGCCTCCTGAGCTTGCTGCGGATATTATGGATAAAGGTATGGTTATTTCCGGCGGCGGAGCATTGCTGCAACATATTGATCAGCTAATCAGCCAGCAGACCGGCGTGCCCGCGATCATTGCCGATGAGCCGCTCTTCTGTGTCGCAAAAGGAACCGGCATTGCGCTGGATAACTTGGAGCTCTACAAACGCAGCGTAATGGCGAAGAAGTGACCACGGTCATCCTGAACCTGCCTGCCGGCAGACAGGTTCAGGAGGACAAAGAGGGGCAAACGAATTGATACAATAAAAGATGGGAATGATAAGAAGGATAGGGGAATAGGAATACTGCTAGTATGAAAATTGTTGTTGATGCGCGGCTAGCATTCGCGCGGGAAAAGACCGGCATAGAAGGATATGTTGCGGCGATCATCCGCGAGTGGCAAGCGTTGGCAAAAAAAAGCCCGGAGAAATTCGCCGGCGTGCATATTGTGCTCTATGCGGATCGCCGCGCGCGGGAATTTATTGGCGATGCATCGTTTGGCGACGCGTTTGAGGTTAAGTATGTATCGTCTGCGCTGACCAGCCAGCCCAGCTGGTTTTTTATTTTGCATAAAGAGAAGCCGGATGTTTTCTGGGGGCCGAGCGGATTGCCGTTGGTATTCTTGTTTCTCTGTTTTCCGCGGATAAAGAAGGTCGCCACGTCTCACGGCCTTGCGTTTGCGCATAATCCGCGCGCATACGCATTCCTACATCTCTTGCGCTTTATGCTGATCACGTTTACATCCGCAAAGCGTTCGCATAAGATCATTGCGGTATCACATCACGTGCAAGGAGAACTGGCGAAGCGGTATCACCTTCATCCCGATCGCATTGTAGTCATTCATAATGGCGTTCATACAGAAAACAGTGCTGCAGTTGCGCGGGATGTGCCGGCACGGGAAAATATTCTTCGCGCAAAAAAGAATTATATAGTATATCTGGGGCGGATGGCGAAAGAAAAAAATATTGCTCTGCTGATTGCAGGATACCAGGCATTGCCGGCGGATGTTCTGCCCGATCTTAAGCTGGTGCTGTGCGGGCCGGTGCAGGATGAGGATTTTGCGGGATCTGCTGCGGATGCGATAACTCATTTGCCTGATATTGCTGCGCTGGAAGCAGCGCTTTCCGTATCGGGGAGAAAAATTTTCCATATTCCCCATACGGACGGTGCAGAAAAAACACGGCTCATTATGGAAGCACGGGCACTGGTTATGCCTGCGCACTATGAAGGATTTGGCATAGCAACCGGAGAAGCGCAAGCGCTCATGACGCCGGTCATTGCTGCAGACATCCCCACCAATCACGAAGTAGCGGGGGAAAGCGCACTATTCTTTGATCCCCGCGATGCTGCAGCGCTTGCTGCGGCGATCCAAACGCTGTTGTCAGATCAAGTTTTCTATAATAGAATGGCGCACCAGGGATACGAGAATAGTAAGCGGTTCTCTTGGGCGCATACGGCTCTCGCTACTCTGGATATGCTGATTGCGGCAGCGAAAACCCGCTGACCGCTCGTACTACTAGAACAACTTATTATCGGCTTATGCGCGTAGCACTGGTGCATGAATTGCTGATGCGGCGGGGAGGGGCGGAACGGGTAACGCAAGCACTGGCAGAACTTTATCCGGAGGCGGATATTTTTTTAATTCTTGGCGACGAACATCGTGCGGCGGAAATGTTTCCCGATCGGCGCATTGTTTTTTCATTTTTGCAGCATTGGCCGGCATTTTTGCGCAAGCATTTTCAATTGCTCTTGCCGTTCTTTCCGGCTGCCGTGGAAAGTTTTGACCTCTCCGGCTACGACCTGGTGATCTCTTCTTCCAGCGCTTTTGGTAAAGGCGTTATCACCAAGCCGGATACGCTGCACATTTGCTATATGCATACGCCGATGCGTTTTGCATGGGACTGGTATTTTGAATATTTGCGTGACGAACATACGGAACAAGCGCGGGGACTGTGGGGCGAGCCAACACTATTGCGGCTCACTGCATTTCTGGCGCGGCTGGTGCTCCATTTTTTGCGGTTGTGGGATTATGAAGCGGCAAAGCGCCCGGATGCAATCATTGCAAATTCCCGCACTACCCAGCGCCGCATTCGCAAATATTATGGCAGAGAGTCCACCGTTATCTATCCGCCGGTAGAACTTATGCCAGATGTTTTGCCCGCTTCGGCAGAATGGGAAGCTGTAGATCCGCAGCTCTTGCGCATCGTACGCGAAGGAAAATTTTATTTTATTGCCGCAGCGCTCTCACCCTATAAAAATATTGATCTTGCGGTGCGCGCATTCAATAATCTCCAGCTGCCGCTCGTCATTGCGGGGGAGGGCAAAGAACGCAAGCATCTGCAAAAACTGGCTGATCGCACGGTTTATTTTGCCGGGTTTTTGGCGGATGATATGCTAGCAGTATTTTACCGCAAATGCCGCGCATTTGTTTTTCCGGGCGAAGATGATTTTGGTATAGCGCCGGTGGAAGCGATGCAGTGTGGCAAACCAGTGCTCGCACTGCGCCGCGGTGGCGCCAAGGAAACTGTGCAAGACGGCGTGAGTGGCCTATTCTTTGATTATCCGGAGGTGGAATTGTTGGCAGACGGCGTGCGGCGCATAGAAGAGCAGTACGCTTTGTTTGATCCGGAGGCAATTCGCCGTTCCGCTGAGGCATTTAAAAAATCGCAGTTTGCGCGTACAATACAGGCATATGTACAAACCCGCTACAGAAACTATTTTGCCGATTCTGATGCCGTATCTCAAAAATAATCGCGCATTTCATACGATGCTGTTCTCTGGCACGCGGACGGATCTGTTGGATCAGGCAATACTCTTTGCGCGCGGCGCGTTATGCAATGCCCCTCGTTCAAATGGAGGGCCGTGTGGCACGTGTGCTGCATGCCAGGATAGTCGGTCAGTAGGTCAGGATATTCGGTTGATTATGCCGGAGGATTCTGCGAGTATCACTATTGATCAAGTGCGTGTAGTGCGGGATTTTCTCCAGCGCTCACCGCTTGTTTCCCGCCGCTCGGCGGCGGTGGTCTATCCGGCTGATAGTATGAACACCGAAGCGCAAAATGCGTTGCTTAAAATTTTGGAAGAGCCGCCGGCGAATGCTGTAATTATCCTAGCTACACGATCTATGCGCGGCATTCTCCCGACCATTCTATCGCGCAGCACGGCAGTATATTGCGGATCACGTCAATCTGCGGTGGGCGACTTGAATGAAGCAAAGCGAGAATTTTGGCAGGGCATAACCAACACACCCCAATCGGCTTCGCCGGCAAGTGTGCAATATATGGGGTCGGTAATTGATCGCATTGCCGACAGAGAAGAAGCAGGAGCGTTTTTGGATGCTGGACTATGGGTGTGCAATGATAGCGCGAAAATAAATGCGCGTAGCGGAAAACTTCGCCAAGCGGCACAGGGTGCGCAGCGCACCCGCGCACTGATACGCGCAAAACAGGATATCACTGAGCGCAATGCAAACATCAAGCTTCGCTTGACGAATGCGCTGTTGTTCGGCGATCTGCGTAAATCATAAATCGGAGCATTTGTTAGTATGTTTGCTAATGCCATTGAATTTTTAAAGACATTTAAAAAGCCGGCATTGATCATTGCGGCAGTCGCCGTGGTAGTGTTTTTAGTTTCATTTTTTCTGCGCTTCTCGTCATTTCACCAGGGATTTTTGGATACACAGACAATGTTTGTGAGTGCTGACCAGGGAAATTCGTGGACGAACAATATTTATTTTACTACGCAAGGATTTTCCGGCTATCCGGTGACCAGTATGGCGGAAGTTGATTATGGCCAAGACCACAGTGCGCTGGTTATTGGTACGGGCGGCTATGGATTGTTTGTAAGTTTTAACGATGCGACCAGCTGGAGCAAGATCAATTATGCGCCGACTGATCAAGGATATATCAATGACCTTTTTGCTGATAGTGCCGGAAATCTTTGGGTGGCGGAAAATTATGGCCATCAAACGATATTGATTGAGGGCATGTTGGACGCGCATAACACCTTCCAATGGTCAACAAAATATAGCGTCTATACGCCGCAAAATGCTATCCAAGCGGTTGCGGTGGATCCTGCGCGCGGGGTTGTTTATATGACGATTGGAAAGAGCTTGCTGGCGAGCACCGATGGCGGCAAAACATGGAACGATGCGTTCATATTTCATTATGCTATTCGCCAGCTTTTTGTGACTCCAGGCAATGGCGCGCTCTATGCGGTTGCACAAAACGCGGTCTACAAAAGCACGAACGGCGGTACAGCATGGTCAAGTATTGTTTCTCCGGCGATCCAAGGAGATATCGGCTCAAGCCCCATTTCTTTTTTTGTGGATAAGGGAAACGATGCCATTCTATATATCGGCTATCGCACGACACTTTTGCGGAGCATTAATAGCGGCAGATCGTGGGGAAGAGTGCCGTTGTTGATGAATATTCCTGCGGACATCACCGCGGTATATGCAAATCCGCGCGCACCCTATAATATTTATGCAGCCGCAGGATCAAATATGTACGTATCATATAATGGCGGAGATACGTGGCAAGCGCGCAATCTGTCGACTGCGAAGAAATTAGCGCTGATATTCATCAGCATTCACGATCCGAATATCGTTTTTGTGGGATTGCAATAAAATAATCATTAAACCATAGTGATATGCGTCCAGAAGTGCAAAAATTACAGCAAGAACTGCGTAAAACCTTTGAAAATCTGCAAAGGGAATTGGCGGGAATCCGGACATCGCGGGCATCGGCAAACCTTTTGGAAGATATAGACGTTGAGTATATGGGCAGCACGTTGCATATTAAGCAATTAGCGTCTTTAAGCGTGCCGGACGCTAAGACCGTTCTGATTACTCCCTGGGATAAGAACGCGGTAAAAGATATTGAAAAGGGGATCTTGGCATCCGGTCTCAACCTTAATCCTGCGGTGGATGGCACGACGCTGCGCATTGTATTTCCGCCGATGACCGAAGAGCGGCGGTTGGAACTGGTGAAAGTGATCGGCAAAAAGGCAGAAGAAAGCAGAATCTCTTCACGGCAAGAGCGCGACAAAGCCATCAAAGCGCTGGCAGCACTCAAAGAATCCAAACAAATGTCAGAGAACGAAGAGTCCGGTGCGCGGAAAGAAATTCAGGCGGCCATAGATGCATTTAACCGCGATGTTGAACAAGCCGCAAAAAAGAAAGAAGAAGAAATAAAGTCAATCTAAGTGTTATCCTGAACCGATTCGGTCTGAGCTCTCACGGTTGAAGACTTGTTTCAGGATCTTGAGATATAACGTAATCCGACTATGAGAGATTCTGAAACGAGCCTGCCTGCCGGTAGGCAGGCTCAGTGACGACCTAAATTATTAATTCCCTATTCATCCCATGTCTCTTTTCATCACTATTCTGGTCTTTATTGCGATATTGGCCGTACTCATTCTTTCTCATGAGTTTGGCCACTTTATCGTAGCGAAATTAAGCGGCATTGGCGTCAAGGAATTCGGCTTCGGCTTTCCGCCGCGGATCGCGGGTATTTATCGTGATCGCGTGACCCGCAAATGGCATATCGTGCCGCCACATAGCAAAATGCCGGAAGTCACTAAAGATGTTGACCCGGATACGGTATACTCATTGAACGTCATTCCGCTAGGCGGATTTGTCAGTATGGTTGCAGAAAATGGCACCGAAGAAGACGAGGGGAAATACAGCTTCGCAAATCAACCGGCAGGCAAGCGCTTTGCTGTAACGGTATCGGGTGTGTTTATGAATCTGTTGCTTGCATATTTGTTGCTTTCTTTTGGCCTTATGTTCGGCTTGCCTTCTTCCACCTATGGCATCAGCGCAAACGCCTATTCTCAAAAGCACGTTACCGTAGTGCAAGTTGAGCCGGGTTCCCCCGCCGCTCATGCGGGGATTGCGGTAGGGGAAGCGATCCTGGGCATACGTGCGGGCGGAAAATATTATCCGGCAACATCTCTTGATCAGGTACAGCAATTATCTGACCAAAACAAAGGAAAGCCGCTTACCCTCGTGCTGCAAGATGGCAAAGTGACCGTGGATAAGGTCGTCGTGCCGCGCACTAACCCTGGGCCTAATCAGGGAGCGATCGGCATCGCTATGGAAGAGGTTGCTTTTGTGCATTATCCGTGGTATCAAGCATTTATAAAGGGCGGAGAAGCGCTCTATGCGATGACCACGCAAATGGTCGTTATGTTATGGGGATTGTTGGTGGGATTATTCGTCGGACATACCGCATTGTTGTCCGATGTTGCGGGGCCGGTCGGCATTGCAAATATCACGGGACAAGCAGTCAAGCTGGGCTGGGCATACGTGTTAAATCTGACCATTGTCCTCTCCATCAATCTTGCTATCTTAAACATCTTGCCATTCCCAGCTCTTGATGGCGGCCGCGCATTCTTTCTCATCGTGGAAAAAATAAAAGGCAGGCCGGTGAATTATAAAGTGGAAAATACGATTCATCAGGTGGGTTTTGCGCTGCTGTTGCTGCTTATGGCGGTGATCACTGTCCATGATATTGCAAAATTGTTCTAATGCTTATGTCTTTTTTTAACCCCTTTCGGCCTTCAACACTGGATATCGGCATAGACCTGGGTACGGCAAATACTCTGGTTTATGTGAAAGGAAAAGGGATCATTATCAATGAGCCTTCGGTGGTTGCGGTGAATGATAAAACCGGCCAGGTTCTTGCTATTGGCACAGAGGCGAAGCAAATGGTAGGGCGCACGCCCGGACACATCGTGGCGGTGCGGCCGCTTGTTGAAGGGGTGGTATCCGACTTTGAAGTCACCCAAGAAATGCTTCGCTATTTCATCAATAAGGCATCCCGTGCAGAAGCGCGGATATTGCCGCGCATTCGCGTAGTCATTGGCGTGCCGTCGGGGGTTACGGAAGTAGAAAAGAAAGCCGTGGAAGACGCGGCAAAAAATGCGGGCGCGCGGGAAGTGTATTTGGTGGAAGAGCCTATGTCTGCCGCTATCGGCGCGCGGCTCAACGTGCAGGAAGCAAGTGGCAGTATGATCGTGGACATCGGTGGCGGCACTACAGAGGTAGCAGTGATCTCGCTCGGCGGAATCGTTGCCAGTAAGTCTCTTCGCATTGCAGGTGATAAACTCAGTGAGGATATTATCACGTATGCGCGTTTAAGCCACAGTATGCTTTTGGGCGAACGCACCGCAGAAGATATTAAGATAAAGATCGGTTCGGTGTTGCCGTTGGAAGAGCGGCTCGCGGCACCTATGCGCGGCCGAGACCTCATTACCGGCTTGCCGCGCGAAATGGAAATTACGGATGATGAAGTGCGCCGCGCGCTGTCGCGGTCTATTCGCGTTATTGTTAATGCTATTAAGGAAGTAGTGGAAGAAACCCCCCCAGAACTTTTGGCGGATATTATGGAGCACGGCATTGTGATGGCAGGCGGCGGGAGCTTGTTGCGCAACCTTGATATTCTCGTTGCACAAGAAACCAAAGTGCCGGTAAAAGTAACGGAAGATCCACTCACGGCGGTCGTGCGCGGCACTGGCCTGATTTTGGAAGATGTTCCTAGTATGCGCGAAGTGCTGCTTTCCACATTTGATAAGGAAAAGCTGCTACGGTAGTATTCAATAATAAAATAAGGAAAATTTTTTTGCATGCGCCCTCTCCTATTCAAAATCACTGGTGGAGTTATT
>JAJYZQ010000007.1 GCA_021799835.1 bacterium
TGCACTGACCAACCGGAAACATCCACCTGATAGGGCATCGGATTGTTGACAGTAAGCCAATCTCCTAATCCTCCTTTTGTGCGATGCAGTTGTGCCAGGTGAACCTGCGGCTCATAGACGGTCACCGGAATCTCTTGCGCTCCCGATACTTTGCTTGCCGTTACGGCAAGCACATATTCTCCAGGATATTCATAGATAATGCGCGCTTCTGTGCCAGTTTTTACTACACTATTGCCGAGATTCCAGTGCACGGTGCCTATTTTCTGCGTTGCATCTTCGGTCTGCGCGCGAACCGTGACCGCATTATTGCTGGTAGTGACCAGATGTCCCAAAGGCACTGCCGCATCATTTTCCCCGATAAAGGCAATATGCCATTGCGGCGATGCCGGAGAAAGTGCTGCTACATTTTGGCCAGATGAAGAAGTTGATGGCGCAGTATTCGCAGGCGTGCTGTTTGGGGTGGCGTTGAGAAGAAAATTTGGGTCATACCCCGCGTTTTGTGCTTTTGGCGTGCCTAGTATCGGATTGCCCTTCTTGTCCCGGACACTCGCGCTGAGAGCAGCGGCAGTTACCCAATTTTCTGCAAATGATCCCGAGACAAACGGATTGATGCGTTCCATACTTGCATGCGTTTTTGCATCTCCTGCAGGCCATCCGTTTTTTTCGCAAAGAACAGTATCTTGCGTGTTACCGTGTGCATCTGCGAGAACCAATGCGCTGCAATCATCGGGTAATGCGCCAGTATAGATCTGATCCGCGGGAATGCTTAATCCGGTTTCATCTGTCCGCTTTAAGAGAATATACGATCGCGGCGCCATTACTCCGGATAACTTTATGTGGAGCGATCGGTCGTTCGCGAGCGACCAGTCCGTGATGTCTGCCGGCTCATCAGCAGTATTATAGAGCTCCATCCATTCATCTGCGCTGTCTGCATCCGTTCCGGACCACGCGACTTCATTGATCACTACCGCAGCATCCGCATATCCTGCGGTAGCAGTGAATGTGCTCAGGCAGACAAGAGTTAGCGCGAGTCGTTGCATAACGCCCAGCGCGCGATGATGCATAAGAGTAAAGTTAGTGCAAACTTTCCAAAAATACTTTAGCAGCGGTTGCGAGCGTCGGATCAAGTTTTATTGCGTCTTCCGCTTGTGCGCGCGCATCGGCAACGTCATTCAATTTTGCATACACTACAGCAAGCTTCGCGTGCAATCCTGCGTTATTCGGATAGCGCGTAATGCCGGTTGTATAGAGCGTTTTCAATCCTGCGTAATCATTGAGATCCAGATACGCCTGCGAGACCATTGCAAGATCTGTTTGGTTTGAGTAAGGATCATATCCTTTTGCGACCGCCTGCGCAAACCAGTTGACCGCCTGCTGATCATTCTTTTGAATATAATACGCAGCACCGATAGACCAATACGCGCTTGAGAAATTTGCATTATTCGCGACGATCTCTTTGAAGAGTGCTATGCCCGCCGAATAATTGCCCGAGAGCATCATCGTGCGCGCCTTTTCTAAAATGAGGTAGTAATGCTTTGGCGCTAATTGCAAGCCGACATCAAGATAGTGCGTTGCTGCCGTAACATCCGCCGTATCGCCGGTCGCCTGAAAGGCATCATTATAGAAATGCCCAAGCAGCCAATAATATTCCGCATCGGTAGGGCTGTAATGGATCGCTTTCAATTCCTCCGCAATGCTAAATTGCAATGCATTTTGGGCAAGCTGCTTATCGTTGCTGCTCGTTGCCGCAGTTTCAAACGGCAGCAAGCGGTTGCGCCACAATTCTGCTTGTCCGAGGTAGGTGGGCACTGCCGACGCTTTTTGAAAATCTGCAAGAGCTGTAGTGAGACCGCCCGTTGTATTTTGCGAAGCTGCCAGTACTCCTTGGCTCACGTACTCTTGCTGGCGTATCGGCAATACGCCAAAATAATAAATGCTGAATCCTATGCCAATAAGCAGTATCACTATAATGAGGAGGGATGGCCGGCGACCGGTGTACGGTGCCGGAGCAAAACCTTGGGATGCCGTTGCGGCAGCTTCAGCCGATACTTCTGGCACCACGCCCTTTATATGATGATTTTTGCGTTGATGATTTTTATGAGGTAAAGAGGTCGCAGCAGCACTGACAGGTAACGCTGCTTCGGCTGATCCGCGCGACAGCGAGAGATCGTATGGTTCATCACCCCAAGAATCATCACTCCCAAAGAGCGCTACGGCGGAAAAGCCGAGGAGCAGGTAGAACATATAAAAGCTGGAGAAGTTATCAAACGACGACAGGTTCTGGCCGAAATATGCGACCATAATGCCGATGATAAATGAAGCAAGCAAAACTTTTTTCTTTTGCTTTAAGAGTTTTCCTGCGCGGTAAAAGAGCACCCCGAAAATAGACAGATACGCAGCTAATCCCACAATGCCGTATTCCGTGCCGACATCAAAGATGATATTGTGCGCGCGGTCAAACCACGTTTCCGTGGAACCCGCGGTATAGAATCGCGGATCGTAGTATTGGTTGAATGCGACGTTGAAATTTTCCGGCCCCCAGCCGAAAACAAACCGATGCGTCCATGCATGCCACGCAGTTTCCCATGCCCAGAAGCGAGTTTGCGCAGTCGCTGCGGCCGGAGTGATGTTCACGAATCGGTCTAGGGCATGAAAATTACCGAATGCCTTTTTCTGCACGGCAACAAAGAGTGCCAGCCAGATGAGAAAAAGCACTACAGCACCGATAAGCGTCTTTTTGACTATCGCTCGCCGGCCAGAGTACCAGCCATAGACAATTCCCCAGACAAACAAGCCCAACAATAATCCCACTACCGCGCCTCTGGTCTGCGCCATAAGGAACGCGATGAAGTTTACTCCGACCATTACTGCCACAAGTACTCGCCACCAGGACGATTTTGCTTTAAGAAAAAGGTAGGCACCGATGAACATATTCATCAGCACAAATTCAGCAAAAAATATTGGGTTCTCTATCGTGCCGAGAACCCGCTGTTGCTGATAAAGGAAAAAACTGCCCAAATGAAAAAACTGCCCATAGGCATAGAGAGACATCAAAGTGCTCGTGATAAGCGAGGCGGACAGCATCAGCATCCACGCGCGATACCGATAGACAATGCTTGAAATAATGATGAAAAATGCTACATAGTGGATATACGTGAAAAACCCGCCCATGCGGTCAACCGATCCCCAGATGCTGCGCAAGGTATTCGTGCCGAGAAACGCATCCAGGAGATAGATCGCCACAAACGCGAGGATCGCCCAGAGTAAGGGGGAAGATTTCGGGCGAAAGCGCGGTTCGGCTATCGCAAGGCCGACATACAGCGCGAGCATTATCTCTACGATATCCCGAAATACGACCGCTTTATAAAAATGAAACAGATACAAAAGATCTGGCGTTACCAATAAGGGCAGGAAAAGAATGATTGCCACTCCCACGCCCAGGATCCACAAAACATATTGACTTAATCCCGTAAGTGTTTTCATAATAAGAAACCATTTAATGTAATCAACATTTCTTCACGCAATACACCTAGTATATGCCGTACTCCAATAATTTGAAAGTGCTTATTGTGCTCGTGGGCGATATTGCGGTGTTCTACGCATCGCTGACTATCACCCTTATTATCCGCTATGGCTATGCGGCAACTATTTGGGGTGAGCACTATCGCATCTTCTCCCTCCTCTTGATCTTGTGGCTCGCAGTATTTTATATTAGCGACCTCTATAACCTCCGGCGCAATGCCCGTGATATACAACGGCTTGTGCTCAGTTCTGTTATTATTGCGTTTGTCCTTTCTATCATATTCTTCTATATTTTTCCAACGATCACACCGAAAACCAACTTGGTCATTGATATGATGATCTTTACCCTGCTCTTCGCCGCCTGGCGCCTAGCGATGCGCAAACTCCTCTCCAGCGCCGGCTATAAAAATGTTGTGGTGATCGGGCTGAATAAAAAAACGGTGAAGATCATCCGGACAATAACCGAGCATTACCGCAATGAGTTCCGCGTTGCCGCGGTGTTTACCACGACGAGAGACAATACAGATCACACCCAAGCTTTAGGTGCTTTGGCCAATGATGACGACTCTCTGCGTATTACGATTATTGCCGGCGTGAAAAATCTTGCCAAGTTCATCCGGCGCCATCGGGTAGGGCTGCTCATCGTTTCTCAAGACGCGCTCTTTAACAAGGATATTTTAAACGGTATGACCCATTCGCTTTCAAGTTCGCTGGAGATCATGGGTCTGCCCTCATTCTATGAATACACCCAAGGGAAAATTCCATTAGAAACCATCAATCAAGTATGGTTCTTGGAAAATATCACCAAGAGTTCGGACGATGTTTATAAAATGCTAAAGCGGCTCATTGACCTCGCTGGCGGCATGGTAGGACTAGCATTCCTTGCAGTCATTTTTATTCCCGTCGCCCTTTTTATCAAGCTTGATACTGCGGGCACGGTCATTTACCGCCAGCAAAAGATCGGCAAGGACAAAAAGCCGTTTACCGTCTATAAGCTGCGTACTATGGTTGCTTATGCTGAAGCACAAGGCGCTGCCTGGACTGTTGAACATGATCCCCGCATCACGCGGATCGGCGGATTTTTGCGCAAAACTCGCATTGACGAACTGCCTCAATGCTGGAATATCCTGCGGGGTGAGATGAGTTTAGTCGGCCCGCGCGCAGAACGGCCGGAATTTCACGCCGCTCTTGCCAAGCAGATTCCCTTCTTTGAAGAACGGTATCTCGTGAAGCCGGGACTTACCGGTTGGGCACAGCTACAGCGCAATTATGGCTCATCTGTTGCTGACACAAAAGAAAAAATAGAGTATGATCTCTATTACCTCAAAAATAAATCTATTGCCCTTGACCTCTCTATCATCTTAAAGACGATCAGCCTCGTAGTTTTGGGCAAAGGAAAATGATCCGGCAGGCAAAGGAACGCCGGATGATGATGCCGCAATGATCTGCCCATAAAATTCAATCAGCTTATCGGCACTTGCTGCAGCACTATAGCGGCGCACAATTACCTTTCCTTGTTGAGCGAGCCGACTGCGCTCAACATCATCTTGCGCTAGTCGTATAATCGCCGCAGCAAAATCTTCCTCACTCGGATTTACCATAATGCCATTCAACCCATCAATAATGAATGATGCTGTACCGGTATTGCGCACGGTGACGATCGCGAGCCCCCTGCTTGCGGCCTCTGCAAGCACGAGTGCCTGAGTATCTGCTCTTGATGAATAAGCAAAAAGATCGGCAAAGTCATAATAGCGGTACACCTCTTCCGGCCGCACTGCGCCCACAAACCGCACGGCGTCTGCAATACCGAGTTCCTTCGCTTCGTCTTTGAGGCGGCCCGCAAGAATTCCCGTACCCACAATGACCAGTCGCACACGCAATACGATGCGCTGAACTTCAGCAAATGCGCGCAACAGCAAGCTTATATTCTTCTCCGGCGAGAGGCGCGATACGGAAAGCAACACAAAATCCGTATCCGCCAATCCCCACCGCCTGCGCAACGCAGCATTTTTCCCCTTATCCGAAACGAGATTGCGGGAAAGCGGAATGCCGGTGGGAATAACTGCAATGGGCTTATCCACGTGATGCGCCAGCAAAAAATCTTTGATCGCAGCAGATGGTGCCACGACGCCGTCACATCCCTGTATATACGTGCGTGCTATAGCGAGCATATGGTTCGCAGCAATTATTTTCAAAAGATTTCCGGGCGCCCACGCGCCATATTGGTCATACTCCGAGTGATAGGTAAACACCAGCGGAATACCGAGGCTTTTGGCAACCTTTTGTCCCTCAGTGCCTACAAACGCCGGGTGATGGCTATGGATAATATCCAACTGCCAAGAACGCGCATACTGTACGGCATCAGCAAACCACGTGATCGGTACGACAACATTGCTCTTGTTTTCTATGGCGATAGACCGATACGGAAATGTTCCGCGGCCGAGCGGCCGCAATTCCTTATCAAAGAACTTCCGTGTCGCATAAAATATATAGACACTGTGCCCTTTGCGCTCCAGTTCGTCTTTCGCGGTTACCAAAGACCGCACCACACCATTAATAGTGGGAATATATGAGTTGGTGAAAAAGCCGATGCGCATAGTATGTTGCCTTTTTACGCCTAAGAATCCATTATACCACCAAAACCTCTCGTAAAAAATATACTCCGCCAGCTCTTGACAAGGTTTTCTCTTATGATATAATACTTTCATCCTCCAGATTGGAGGTTTTTTGTTGCCCAAATGCGGACGGGGGTCCGCTCGCGGGCAGCTACCTTGAGGAAATATATGCCCTGGCGCCTGCCCCGCATAAGTGGGATGGGACTCCGGCAACCCGGCCGCACGGCGCGCCGCTGGCCAAAAGCCTACAGCAGACCGTACCGCCTCCCCTTGCCTGCCGAGCGTTATTGAATTAAGGTTCCGCCACAGACAAAGCCATACTCCGTTTTACTGCATATGCTGTTATCCGTGGCCTTGTTTGTTTTTACAACTTATGAAGCCGTTATTGTATGTGCTTCTGATCAGTACGTTGTCAATTGGCATTGCTCCGTCCCCGGTATTATCGGATCACCTGATGACTGCCGGACAACTGCCGGTTATCCAAACCGCAGATGCCCAGTCCGTGTCAGCTGCAAGCACCGCTTCGCAGACCACGACTCCTATGAACCAGCCCGTTTCCGCACTTGGCCAAGACGCCTTATCCGCGTCCTATACGCCAGTGACTACGAAACCTCAGCCGGTGATTATTAACCACCCAGTGCTTGCTGCAGTAACAAGCACACCTCACTCAGGAGAGATCATGGTAACCGCCTATTCATCCACTCCGGATCAAACCGACGGCAACCCCTTCATTACCGCGAGCGGTATGCATGTACGGGATGGTATTATCGCAGCAAACTTCTTGCCCTTCGGCACTGAAGTAATGCTGCCCCAATTATTCGGCAACAAAGTGTTTACCGTTGAAGACCATATGGCGCCGAGCCACTACTACCAGTTTGACATTTGGATGACCTCGCGTCAGCAAGCGTTAAACTTCGGCGTTCACTATACGAAATTTGTGATTGTCAATCAGTAATTCTTGCACAACACCTAAAAACCTCGCATCCGCGGGGTTTTTAGTTTGCCTTCTCCGCATTTCGTGTGCCGCTTCTTTTATAATCCGAACTTCGCAGAGAGTACGCGATCGTGTGCAGCCCATTCTATGTTATCGTCCAAAGAAGACAGCGGAGCTGGTTTCCCTTCTTTCACTGCAAGTGCAGTGCTGATCAAAAAATCAGCGAGATGAGGATTCTTCGGCAGAAGCGAGCCGTGCATATAGCAGCCGAGAACGTTTTTATAGAGCGCTCCTTCCGTGCCGTCTTCGCCATTATTGCCTGAACCTCGCTGCACGCGCGCAAACGGTTTGGCATTATGGCCTATAAAAGTTTTACCACTATGATTTTCAAATCCGATAATAAGCGCTGCTCTGCCTGACGCCTCATACTGTTCTCGGCTAAACCGCGCAGCGAATTCATCGCTTGGCATTACGGCAATATCGCCGATCATCCGTTTGGCGCCGGCGACTGTTCGCGCATCCAGTATCCCCACGCCCGGCAGGACATTTCCCTGACCGTCCGTATACGATGTACCCAGCAGCTGATAGCCGCCGCAAATGGCAAGCATTACTTTGCCCGCTTCCGCTTCCGCGCGCAGGAATGCGGACTTTTCTCCCGCAAGATCTTGCGCTACAACAATTTGCGCGTGATCCTGCCCACCGCCAAAAAAGTAGAGGTCTCCCATGGGAATGCGCTCGCCGATCTCTGCTGTTTTTATATGCACAGCAATTCCCCGCCACTCTGCGCGGCGAAGAAGCGTGAGCACGTTTCCTCTATCGCCGTATGTACTCATAGAAACCGGATACAGATACGTGATGGTAAGTTTGTGTTGTTGTGCGGGCTTGTTATCCATATTATTGCCAGAATTGATCATAGCCAATAGTGCCCAAATGATTCTTTAAGCCGATCAGTGCCGTATAGGTGGGAAAAATGAGCACGTCATCAGATGGCGCGTGCACAGCGTAATCCAATACTGCGGCAAATGAATCGCAGAGCACATAGCGTTTTGGATCGCCCACCCCTTCATACTTCAGCCGCACTGCGAGATCCTCCTTTCGGGTGCCGCCGATCGCAATATTCACCAGCCTTCCGCGTAATGCGCTCAGGTCTGCATCCCATATCCATGACACATCCGTACCATCGGCAATATTATCATTGAGCATAAATATGAGATCGTGCGCGGACTGGTCTTGAGAAAATGCCGCGAGCGCTTGGCTGAAGCCTACCGGATTTTTTACTAAGGTGATGATAAGACGCTTGCCATGATAATCTATCTCCTCTTGCCGGCCAAAAACTGGCTTGAACGCATCCGCTGCAGCCTGAATAACTGATAAAGAAAATCCTGCAACCTGCGCTATGCTTGCTGCGGAAAGAAAATTATAACTATTGTATACGCCGATCATCGGCAAATGTATTGCAGCACTTTGGTCGGCATCGCGCAGCACAAAGCTCATACGGTGGTCGTGTTGTACAATATCCGCCGCACAAAGTTGTGGCGTTGGCCGGTGAAATCCACATTGCGCACAATGGTACTCGCCGAGGTGCGCAAATGAGTGGTGAGCATACGGTAACGCGCCACCACACTGCGGGCAGCGGGAAAAATCAGCCAGCGAAGCTGTTGCATGAGTTGCATTATCCGCAGCATAAGCGGCAAATGCTTCAGCGCATAAGCCAAAATACGAGATGTGCTGTGCGGCAGGCGCTGCAGCAGCAAGCGATGCCACGCCCGGATCATCCGCATTGAGTATAATATGTGTCGTACGGGGCAACGCGCGCATAAGCGCTTGCCATTTTTTGCGCACCGCATCCACCTCTCCATAGCGGTCCAATTGGTCACGGAAGAGATTATTGAAGGCGAGAATATCTGGTCGGAGCTCTTGAGCGATCGCCGGAAGTGCTGCTTCATCGCACTCAAATACGCCAAAGGTAAAGCTTGGCTTGCCGGCATTATTTCTCATCCTCCGAGATGACAATATGGTACTAATGATGCCGCGGCGCATATTTGATCCGCTCGCATTATGGAGGTAACTGCTTTTAGTATGCGAAAGAATGCTGCCCACCAATGCTGCAGTGGTGGTCTTGCCGTTGGTGCCGGTAATTAAAATAATATGCTGAAAAAGCCCTCTGGCGTGGGAGAGAAATTTT
>JAJYZQ010000008.1 GCA_021799835.1 bacterium
GATCAAAGAAGTTGTAGCAAGCACTGCCAAGGCGATCGAGATGGTAGAGACGGTTGCTGGAGTGACCGTGGCGAGCGTGGTCGCGAGCGTGAACGGCACGCACGTCAATATGCGCAAGACCAAAGGTGTCGTGGTGGTGTCGCGCGCGGACAATGAGATCAGTGAAGGGGATGTGGAGCGGGCACTGGACGCCGCAAAGACTATCTCCCTACCGGCAAATCGCGAGATCATTACCGTTATCCCCTTGGTCTATAATGTAGACGGCGAGATGGGCATCAAAGATCCTGTCGGTATGAACGGCGTCAAACTGGAAGCGGAAGCGGTATTGATTGATGCGCTTTCACCGGCGATAAAAAATTTACGCAAGTGCATCAACGAGACGCGCTTGGATATTGACGCACTTATTCCTGCAGGCCTCGCTGCTGCCCAATCATTGTTGAACAAGAAACAGTTGGACCTGGGGACTGCTGTGGTGGATGTGGGTGCGGGGACGACGAGTATAGCAGTATATGAAGAGGGAAAGCTCATTCATTTTAAGGTATTTCCTGTTGCTGGCGCGCATATTACCAATGATATCGCTATTGGCTTGCGCACATCTACAGAAGTTGCCGAAGAAGTAAAGCTGCGCTACGGCAATGCCTTACCCGCAAACGTCAATAAAAAAGATGTTATCAATATGGCCGAGTTTGGCGCAGACCTTAATTTTAAAATTGCTGCGACTCAGCTGACCGAGATCATTGAGGCGCGCGTCTCGGAAATTTTTGAATTACTGAATAAAGAATTGAAGTCTATTGATCGTAAAGGGCTTTTGCCAGGCGGCATAGTATTCGCTGGTGGCGGCATTAAGATCCCCGGCACAGTGGAATTGGCAAAAGAGATTTTTAAATTGCCGGCACAGATCGGCGCCACGCAAAATGTTTCCGGCGTTTTAGATGAAATGCACGATCCTATATATGCTGCATGTCTTGGTCTCGTTAAAGAGGGGTTGGGTAATGGGGAAGAACAGGCCGCAACTCCCAGCAGGCGTGGCATCGCTGTTCCCAACCTCAAGATCAAGCATGGTTTTGATATCCGAAAATTCATCAAATCATTTATTCCCTGAAGGCACTCTGTCCTTGCAAATTTTACTATTTTGTGGTTGTATGGGGCAAACAAGACGATGTAGTCTTTACCTATCAAAATATGCCACAAATCAAACCTGATATAGAAACATTTGCGCGCATCAAGGTGATCGGCGTAGGTGGTAGCGGCCACAATGCGATCAGCCGCATGATGAGCTCAAAAATAAATGGCGTTGATTTTGTCGCCATTAATACCGATGCTCAGGCGCTGCATACGTGCAATGCGCCGCTGAAAGTGCATATCGGTAAGAATCTTACTCGTGGATTGGGAGCAGGCATGAACCCAGAGATCGGGCGGCAGGCGGCGGAAGAAAACCGCGACGAGATCCATGAGGTGGTGAAGGGTGCGGAGATGATCTTTGTTACCTGTGGCTTGGGTGGCGGAACAGGAACGGGAGCGGCACCGGTCATTGCTGAGGCGGCAAAAGAAGCCGGCTCTTTAACGGTAGCGGTGGTGACCAAGCCGTTTGCATTTGAAGGCGCGCAACGCGGAAAACTCGCAGAAGCGGGACTTGACAGTTTGAAAGAAAAAGTGGATACGCTCATTACCATTCCTAATGATAAGCTTCTGCAAATTATTGATAAAAATACACCGCTTACGCGAGCGTTTGAGATCGTAGACGATGTGTTGCGCCAAGCGGTGCAAGGCATTTCTGACCTCATTACTATTCCCGGCATCGTCAATGTGGACTTTGCGGATGTAAAAGCAATTATGAAAGACGCCGGCTCAGCCCTTATGGGCATCGGCTCGGCAACGGGCGATGACCGCGCAGTAGAGGCGGCAAAGATGGCGATCAACTCGCCATTGCTGGACATTTCTATAGAAGGCGCCAAAGGAGTTCTCTTTAATGTGACGGGTGGGGCGGATCTCGCGATGTGGGAGATCAATGAAGCAGCAAAGGTTATCACGGAATCCATAGACCCTGACGCGAAGGTCATTTTCGGCGCAGTAACATCGGATAAGCTGAAAAAAGGCGAGATCCGCGTTACCGTTATTGCGACGGGCTTCGGCCATGAGGACCTACGGCCTAAGAAATTTACTTGGTCGCAAAATGAAACGGTTGATCTTTTTGAGCGCGAGCAAGCAGCGGAAGCGGTTGCGGAAGATGAGCAAGAGCCGGTTGCCGGCATTCATCGCATTATGGAAGAGCCCGTTGCCGAGAAACCTTCTGGTACGCCAACGCGCGCAAAAAGCTTTGGGTTTGATATGCCAGCAAATCCTCAACCGGCGAAAGCGGAAAAAGAAGAAAAAGCAGAGAAAACAGAGCGCCGCGAATCAGTTACTCGCTCAGAGCAGCGTGCTGCTAGTGTAAAATCTTCCGCCGAGCATCGTGAAGTAGTGCGGGAAGAAAAAGCGGCTAAAGGAACTCCAGAAGAGAAAGAACCGGCGCGGCAACCTGTGAAAGCGGGATCCGCGGACTTTGGATTGGATGATGAGGATGATACGTGGTCAATTCCTGCATTTATTCGCAAAAAACTTAAATAATACTAGGACTTACGCATTTTGCCTTAAACTTAACCAAATGTATAAGTCCTCTCTCATAACTTCTCCTGTGGACAAGAATAAAAAACACCATGCTGTAACGCGGTGTTTTTTATTTTTTGCACAGAAAAATAGTTGTTGGACGGCTTAATGATGCTTCTTTACGGGCAAAAAAGTTTTACCCCAGAAGAGGGTTGTTGTAAATATTGACCGGTATTTGGAGGCAGTTTACAATAGATACAGATAAGAGAAAAACACTTCAGCCGCGCTATAGCGGCTGCTCGCCGCTATAGGCGTAGGGAATACCTTTCTTTTCTTTTAACAACAATGGAGTAGCATTATTATTTTTTTAGTGCGCCTTTTGCGGGGAACTGATGTGAAGCGAGCAATGGTCGAAATCATTTTGCGTCAGCGTTAAAAGGCGTTTTGTCGCCCTATGGCAAAGAAAATCACGCCGTCAGTTTCAGGAGGACAGTTGACTCAACACGCCACAACGTTGCCGTTTCAAACGATTAAAAAACGAGATGGCAGCATCGTTCCTTTTAACAAAGACAAGGTGACCAATGCTATTTTTAAAGCGTTTAAAGCCGCAGGTTTGCCGTATTTTGATAAGGCAGAAGAGGTAGCGGAAGCGGTTATTAGCCGCATGAGCACGCATAAGTTCAAAAATGGCATGCCGGGTGTGGAGGAGATCCAGGATCTCGTAGAACAGACCTTGATTGATAAAGATTATGCAAAGGTTGCAAAGGCCTACATCATCTATCGCCATAAGCGGATGGAAGTGCGCCAGGAAAAGGAAGAAGTATTGGGGAAGGCAGAGATTGACGAAGTGGATAAGCGCTTTGACCTCAATGCCTTGCGGGTGCTGCGTGCGCGCTATTTGCGCAAATCAGAAGACGGCACAATAGAAGAGTCTCCCAAAGATCTTTTTCGCCGCGTCTCGCTGCACACGCTCTTGCCGAGTCTGCTCTATGATAAAAAAGTATATGCGAGAAAAGGTACGGTGTTTGCGCTGGAATCTTTTGACCCGAAAAAATATGACAAAAAATTCCATATTGGGAATTTTTTCCTCAACGAATTCCATTTGGACGGGTTGAAGCGCATCTATGACCGTGCGAATGCAAACGGAAAAGTTAAAGTAAGCTGGTCTGATCTCTTACAGCTCTTGCAGGACGGATATTTTGAGAAATATGTGCCGACTATGGAGCAGTTCTATGCCATTATGGTGCATCGGCAATTCTTGCCCAACACGCCCGCGCTTGCAAACTTCGGCAATTATCTGGGCATGGGGTCAGCATGCTTTGTGTTGGATGTGGAGGATTCTATAGAGAGTATTATGGATACGCTGAAGGCAGCGTCCATCATCTTTAAGTCCGGCGGTGGAGTGGGGTATAACTTCTCCAAGCTTCGCCCGGAAGGTGATTTTGTCAAAACCACTGCAGGCACAGCATCGGGCCCGCTCAGCTTTATGTCTATGTTTGATAATATGACTGATGTTATCAAACAAGGTGGCATTCGGCGAGGTGCAAATATGGGCATCATCAATAGCAATCATCCGGATATTGAGCGCTTCATCACTGCGAAGGCTGGCAATAAAGCATTGCGCAACTTTAATATCTCCGTCCTCATTATGGACGATTTCTGGGAATACTATAAAGAAAATAAGCCCTATCCTTTGGTGAATCCGCGGACGGGCAAGGTGGTGCGGCACACCAGTCCGCGCGCACTCTTTGATCGGTTGGTCTATCAGGCATGGGAAAGCGCAGAGCCGGGGGTCATCTTTTTTGATCACTCCAATGAGTATAACCCGCTGCTGAAAGCGCTTGGCCCGATCGTTACCACCAATCCTTGCGGCGAGGTGCTGCTTTATCCGAATGAATCCTGCAATCTCGGCAGCATTAATGTCTGGTCATTTGTCACCGAGGATGCAAAGGGCAATGTGGGTTATGACTGGGATGCGCTGCGTGAGACGGTAATGGCTGCAATGACATTTTTGGACAATGTCATTGATATCAACAAATATCCCTTGCCACAGATTGAAGAAGTAACTCTTGCCACGCGCAAGATCGGCTTGGGCGTTATGGGCGTAGGAGATCTTCTCTATGCATTGGGTCTCTCCTATTCTTCGCCAAAAGGCGTAGAGTTTATGGAGCAGCTGATGGAGTTCATTAACTATCATTCCAAGGTAGCGTCTATAGAGCTAGCGCGGGAGCGAGGAAGCTTTGCACTCTTTGATAAAAGTTTTTATCCGGAAGGGAAATTGCCAATCAGCGGCTATAAGGATCCGCGTGCAAAGATGAATTGGAAGAAGCTCATTCGCGATATCAAAGAAGTCGGCCTGCGCAATACCTATACCACGGTCATCGCGCCAACCGGTTCTATTTCTATGATCGCCGGCACTTCAAGCGGCATGGAGCCGGTGTTCAGTTTAGTGTTTGAAAAAAATGTTAGCGTAGGCAGCTTCTATTATGTGGATCCGGTCTTTGAAGAAGTGATGTCTACACTGGGCTTGCTGGATGATGAGCTCATTAAGGAAGTTGCTACGCATCGGGGGTCTATCCGCGACATTGATTACATCCCGGAAAAGTATAAGAAGACATTCGTTACGGCGATGGATATTGAGCCAAAAGACCACATTAAAGCGCTTGCGGCGTTTCAGAAGTGGGTGGACTCCTCCATTTCCAAGACCAATAATTTCCCTGCGAATGCGACAGTGGAAGATGTGCGCGAAAGCTACCTGCTCGCTTATAAGCTCGGCTGTAAAGATGTGACGGTATTCCGCGATTCGTCCATCCAAAACCAAGTGCTGAACAATAATGTTCAGCACAAGGATAAAAAGCCCGCGCCCAAAAAAGAAGTGAAGGAAAAAGAATTGATCACCGTCAGCGATGCAAAAGCGGAAGGCATCAAAGTGTACCAAACGGCAGGCGCGGGGAGTATTGCGCAAACTATGGCAGTTCCTGCTCCGGTAGCGGTGCACCAAGATATTACTGAGTGTCCGAATGACGGCACGACGCTCGTGAATAAGGAGGGCTGTAAAATCTGTCCGGTGTGCAGTTGGGGGTTGTGCCTCTAGAACTGATTACCATTCTTAAATCAAGAAGAAAGAGCATACGCCTCGCAGTATTTTGCGAGGCGTATGTGTCAGACGAGATGTAGCAGTAGTTATTGTGCGTATGCTTATCATATTTACGGGGAATGGCAAAGGAAAAACCACTGCGGCATTGGGGCAAGCAATGCGTGCAGTCGGCGAAGGGAAGCGTGCTATTGTCCATCAATTCATCAAGGGTCCCTGGATATCTGGTGAAGATAAAATTGCACCTATTTTTGGCGATAAACTCACGATCATAAAAGGAGGCAAGGGGTTTGTGGGGATACTTGGCGACTCATTGCCGATTACTGAGCATCAGCGTGCCGCGCAAGAAACCTGGGAACACATCAAAGAAGCGGTGCGATCGGGGGAATATTATTTGGTTGTTGCTGACGAGTTCAATGTGGCACTTTCTTTACAACTGCTCAACAAGCAGGACGTGTTGGCGGACATTATCCTTCTTAAAAAAGAATTGGAAGAGCGTGATGCGCTGTTAGTGCTTACGGGCAGGGGAGCAGATAGAGACATTATTGCGCTTGCTGATCTCGTTACAGAAATGCGAGAAGTGAAGCATCCCTATAATAGCGGCACGAAAGCTCGCCGCGGCGTGGAATTCTAGGTGTTATTTTAAAAAAGAACCGCATTAAGAAAATTGTTGGAAATTCAGCATATCGGTCCTCAATACTCCATAATAAAATTTTACGCTGATTGGTGTTTGCATTCTCATAAAGAAAATGTATTTTACCAAAACAGACCAATTGATTACTTTTGTGGTAGAGTTTAATGATCAGAGTAGAGAAACTATAAAAGTTGCCCCGACATCTTTACTATTGTTTTAACTTGGAGAGATTCATAATGATATAGACGGCGAAGAAAATGGGCTGTAGTATAAAGCATATACTCATAACGTATGTGCTATGGTTTCTCCGGGTGCTTTGCTGATCAGTGTTGTGGGCGGATTATTTATTGCATCATTTTTTCGCATTACTTCTGGGCCGCAGGCAGTGCTTTTTTTGTTTGTGTTGATTATGGTTGCGGTGCTTATTGCGGCGTTTTGGTCGCAGAAGCGTTTTGCGTTGATCGTGCTCGCGTTTTTATGTGCTTTGATCTTTGGCATCGTGCGGGAAGGCGCGGATACGATACGCCAATCAACCCAAGGAAAAGATAACAACCTTACCCGTGATGCGTTAATACGCGGCACGGTGGCGTTTATGGGCAATGCCACACCGGATGCGGCATCGTTTTTCTTGCGCGTGGAAAAAATAGACGAGCGGAAGCAACATCCGGAATCGCTGGTGTATGTATCGGGAGCGACGCTGGGTCAAACCATATATGCGGGGGATGAAGTAACGCTTCGGTGTTCATGGCGGGCAGTTGACCGCGTTGCACAGAGCGGTTTTGCTGCGTATGTGCGCGAGCATAATGCGGTTGCTACCTGTTATGCGCCGATCGTGCAAAAAATTTCTCTGCATCGCAATGCTCTTGCTGTGCTCAATGCTGTTTTGGTTGAACGCCTTGGCAGTAATCTTGTTCCGCCGTATTCGTCAGTTATGCGGGCGATGTTTTTTGGCAATGCATTTTTGGATAAATCGTTTTTTACTCAGCTCAACGCTATTGGCGTTTCTCACCTTATTGCCATATCTGGGATGAATTTCAGTATGCTCGGCGGGATGTTCTTTTATCTGTTCATACTCGGAGGACTCTGGCGGCGAGAAGCATTTCTAGCAAGTGCTGCCATCTTGCTTGTTTATGTGCTTATGCTTGGTCCAATGCCCAGTGCTTGGCGGGCATTCCTCAGTTTTATCATTCTGGGTTACGCGCTCGCGAGCGGCCGCTATTCTGCGGGACTGCGGATATTGGTTGTTGTGGGAGGACTGCTCATCATTTATCATCCCGCATATAGCACGGATATAGGATTTTTATTATCCTTTGGCTCTACCGCGGGGATACTTTTATTTAAGGAATTTTTTGATGATCTGGGCAGGCATCTTCGTATGCCCGCAGGCATACGCGATATGTTGAGCATCACCCTTGCCGCAGAAGTATGCACGATCCCGTTATTGTTTTACGCATTTGGTTATTTTAGTGCTATCAGCATTATTGCCAATATCTTATTGGTGCCGATATTTCCGCTCATTATGGGGGTAGGGATACTTCTGATTGTGTTTGGCGGAGGATGGTTGGGGGTGTTAGCGGGCATTGGCGCACATATCCTGATGACGTACTTTATTACCGTGGTGGAACTATTGAATCGCATACCGCTTACTATTCACTACGCGGCAAATGAAGTGTTCTTGGTAGGATATTTCAGCCTTCTTGCCATGGCGGTGTCTGTGGCGCGCTGGCGCAGCCGGCGCAGCGCTGCTGTGCGTGGAATAGCATAGAGCATATGAATATATCGTGGGTGAAATGGGCGAGTGTGGTGCTGGGATGTGGCATATTGTATGTAAGCGCAATAAATGCATACCTCCAGGACCATCGGCTTAAAGTGGCCGTTCTTGATGTGGGTGAGGGTGATGCATTGCTGATTGAAACGCCCTATAAGCAGCGCATAGTCATTGATACGGGTCCGGGAGAAGCGTCATCGTATGATGTTGGTGCGATGTCTCTGCCATTCAATCATACCGTTGGTCTCTTAGTGCTTTCGCATCCGGATGCTGACCATATTGGAGGAGCGGCAGCAATGATCCGTTCATTTGCCGTGCAGCGCATCATAACATTAGGACCGGATAGCGTGGATGCGGGGAAATCCGGCGCGTGGAAAATGCTATGGGACACTATTGCTGCTGTGCCCCAAAAGCCAGCACTCATCACACCTATGGGACGCATTACCGTAACGCTAGATCATACTGTGACACTTTCACTCAGGGCCCCCGCCTTGCCAGAAGCGAAACCAACAGATTATAATGATTACAGCATTGCTGCATTGCTGACCTATCAAGGAAGGATGGTGCTCTCTGCCGGAGATGCGTCAAACACTGAAGAATCGTGGATCGCTGATGAAGTAGGCAAACCGGTTGATGTGTTGAAGGTCAGCCATCATGGCAGCAAATATTCCACCGCCAATGATTTCCTTGCGCGCATAGCACCTCGTGTGGCGATCATTTCAGTGGGACGAAATACGTTCGGCCATCCCAGTCCGCTTACCTTGGCGCGGTTAGCAGCGCATAATATAGCCGTATAACGTACCGACGAGGAGGGGCCGGTAGTATTGTTTATAAACTCTGTGATCACGGTGAGTGCTGATTGTCTCGGATTTTCTCCGCTGTGCTTGCGCCACCTTACTACTCTGTAAATAATTATGGCAATT
>JAJYZQ010000009.1 GCA_021799835.1 bacterium
GTGCCTCATTGCTTGGCAGTTGATGTCCTGAGCGTGCGTGCATAACCAATACACCGCCCACAATAATAACCACAATAATAACGCCGAGCACGGTCAGAACTTTTGATTCCCGAGACATAAGAGAAAGCAAATAATATTATACGCTCATCATACCACACTATAAAAATGCGAACAACGAGACCGCTGGTATTATACGAGCAACCGCTCTATTGTTTGCGCAAGATCTTCCGCGTTGCGTTCCGCTTTCAGCTTGGCAGCATCCAAACCCATTTGCTCCACTTCTGCGGGACTATAGAACCGCGCAACGTATATTTTCATCTTTGGCTCTGTCCCTGATGGGCGGATAGTAACGCGGTTGCCGCCGCTGTCGTCCAGCAGCAGCACCAAACTATTTTCCGGATATGTGCGCACTACTTTACTGCGCGCGTAATCAAACGCTTCTCCTTGCGCGCCGTCTACTTTTTTATGGATCGTCAGAGCACCGATCTTTTTGAATGCGTTGCTCTTCAAGCGCTGAAGTGCGGTGGCCATTTGCTGTAACCCTTGTGCGGAAGAAAATGAGATTGATCTCTGCATAAAGCAAAAATAACCGTATGTGCGATAGAGATCATCCAACGCATCGCCCAATGTTTTTCCTTCTTGGTTAAGCGCCGCTGCATATTGTGCGAGCAGCAGGCCGGCTGCTGCGGCATCTTTTTCACGGCAGTATTCGCCAATCAAGAATCCGTGGCTTTCTTCTCCGCCAAAAAGAAAACTCTCCCCTCGCGCAATAAGCGTATGTACCGTATCGGCAATATATTTCATACCAACGGGCAGATAACCGATCGTTTGTATGGCATGCGCACAGGCAATGGCCGTAATGAGATCCGACGTAACCGTGGTCTTCACGATATATCTGGTGCGCTTTGCTGCAGCGCCCCGTGCAGCAGTAGCGAGAAATTGCGTGATCAATGCGCCGATCTGGTTGCCGTCCAGAAATATGAACTTGCCAGACCGGTCTTTATACATTGCACCGAGGCGATCAGCATCCGGATCTGCGACCAGCAACAGCTGAACGCGCGGATATTTTTGGGCAGTGCGCAATGCGGCATCATACACCGGCAAGCGCTCGGGGTTGGGGAAGTGTTGGTCAACCGTGGAAAAATCGGGATCCGGCCGACACTGCTCAGCCACCCTTTTTACCGGAAATCCCGCTTGTACGAGGACTGGATAGAGCGAACTCATTGCGGTGCCGTGAAGCGCGGAGAAAACAAGGGGGAATGCTTTTATATTTTGCGTTCTTTTTATCGGCGACTGCTTGAGTACTGCAGCGATATAGTGCGCATCTATGCGCGCATCAATGAAGCGCAATAATTTTTTTGCTTCTGCTTCTTTGCGCGGGAGAGCAGTGATCTTCTTGACTGCACCAACCTTCCGCATAATGCGCTCATCCTCAGGATGGACATACTGGTATCCTTCTGCATTATATGCCTTAAAACCATTATATTCTGGAGGATTATGGCTTGCGGAAATCACCACACCGGTTTGCGCATGGAGTGCACGGATGGCAAATGAAAGCTCGGGAGTGGCGCGCGGTGCGGAAAATACATACGTCTCAATGCCGTGCGCGCAAAATACTTCTGCGGTCGCTAGCGCAAATTCCCGCGACCGATACCGCGTATCATATGCAATGACAGCGATGATGCGCGGGAGATGATATTTTTCTTTCACATATTCCGCCATGCCTTGTGCGCCCTCGGTGATTGTCCGCTCATTCATACGATTCGGCCCCACGCCCATCTTGCCGCGGCGGCCGGCGGTTCCAAATGGCAAAACCTGAAAGAACGCATCATCCAATTCTGCCCAATCCTTTGCTTTTATCAGATTTATGATATCGTTTTGAAAGGAAGCATATTCCGGCTCGGTGAGCCATTTGGTGATATTGGCGAGTGCGGATGCTGATATCTTCTTTGCGCGCAGTGCGGCGGAAAGTTCAGCAGCATAGTTTTGCGTATTCATAACAAAAACAATTACTGATCATCGGTAGAGCCACTGGTATTATATCCCCGAACCAATATTTTCCCAAATTATATGGCATTTTCTTTTACCATTACCAAGCGCGATCGGTCCAGCATGGCACGAACCGGTGTCATTGAAACACCGCACGGAGCGATCCATACGCCAGCATTCGTACCGGTTGCGACCAAAGCAGCATTGCGCGGCGTCAGCTTAGCAGGCGCGCAAGCGGCAGGAGCGGAAATATTTATGATGAACACGTTTCATCTGTTTTTCCAAGGCCAGCACCGCATCATCAGCGAACTCGGCGGGCTACATACTTATGCGCACACCGATCTCCCCCTTATGACCGATAGTGGTGGGTTTCAGGTGTTCAGTTTGGGATTTGGACGCGAGTACGGACTGGGAAAGCTGAGCGAAGCCAACAATCCTGGCAACGCGCTGCATTATGCTGCGCATCCCGATCCACGACACAAGAATCTTGTTACCATAACCGAAGACGGCGTTACTTTTACCTTGCCGGAAAATGGCAACCGGCTGGAACTTACGCCCGAGAGTTCTATGGCGGTCCAGCGAGATCTCGGCGCCGACATTATATTCGCATTTGATGAATGCACGCCGCCCACCGCATCAGCAGACTATACTGCTGCAGCTGTAGAGCGCACGCATCGCTGGGCAAAGCGAAGCATTGCGGCTGCCTCTTCCCATCAAGCATTGATGGGCATTGTACAGGGCGGCGATTATGTGCATTTGCGTGAACACGCGGCGCGCACCATCGGCGCTATGGATTTTTTCGGCTTTGGCATTGGCGGATCGTTCGGCAACTCATTCGGCGATTCCAAAACATCAATGTACGCAATCGTGGAAAAAGTGAATGCCGTTCTGCCGGAAGGAAAACCGCGACATCTCCTCGGCATTGGCGAGGTAGATGATCTTATTGAAGCAGTACAGCGCGGCGTGGATACGTTTGACTGTGTTATCCCTACGCGCTGGGCGCGGCATGGCACGGCAATGACCGCAGCCGGACGCGTCAATATTCGTGCAGCAAAATATTTGCGCGATACCGCACCACTGGATGCTGCTTGCGTATGCGCAGTTTGCCAGACCTATTCGCGTGCTTATTTGTCGCATCTTTCCCGCGAAAAAGAGATCTTCGGCGTTATGCTTCTCGCGGAACACAATATTCACTTCATACTGAACCTGATGGAACGCATACGGCACGCCACCAGCACGGGAACACTCTCAGCACTCAAAAGTGAATTTGCGGCGTACTATAAATGAAGCCATTGGTGGAATTATGCCCACTTGCTCCGTCAATGGACCAAATAACGTACTGCACAATTCTTACACATCACAATCCTGAGATTCTAAAGTTCATTTAAGATAAGTAGCTTTTTCCTTTCTTTATAGCTTTAATAGTATTTCAGGCCGAGATTCCCGCTTTCGCGAGCCTGCCTGCCGGTAGGCAGGAATGACGCGAGCCAGTAAGCATCAATATCAAAGTTGCTGGCGTTTTGTTCTTTTGGTATAATGAGATTTATTGTGTGCCATTAACCGTTAATCATTTTACTTTTATGGATTATAACACCATCCCCAATGATGCCGCTCTCGCAGAGACCGTGCAAAATATGCAAGGGCGCGCATTTGATGTATCCGTGGTAGACACTCGGGAACAGGCGCTAGACGCTATCATTAAGATGATCCCGCAGGGCGCTACCGTAATGAATGGCTCATCCACCACTTTACAGGAGATCGGTTTTGTGGACTATCTTCAAAAGAACGAACACGACTGGCAAAATATGCACACTTCCCTGCTTGCTGAAAAGGATCCCGCGAAACAGCGTGATCTGCGCCGCGCATCAGTGACCGCGGACTATTTTCTCGGTAGCGTGAATGCTATTGCCCAAACCGGCGAGCTGGTGGCTGCAGATGCCACGGGAAGCCGGATAAGCGCGTATGTTTTTCCCGCCCGCCACGTTATTATCGTGTCGGGAACAAATAAAATAGTCCCCACGCTCGCCGACGCTCTCGCGCGCGTGCGGGAACACGTTTATAATCTGGAAGATGAGCGCGCGAAAAAAGCGTATGGCTTCGGCACGTCTCTCGGCAAGCTGGTCATCATAGAAAAAGAAGCTCTGCCGCATCGCCTTACGGTGATCCTCGTAAAAGAAAAACTGGGATTCTAATTATTTTTCTCTCCTGCCATGGCTGACCAACAAGAACATGCGATAACGGTCACCGAACTCACAAAAAAATTCGGCGATCTTACTGCGGTGAATGGCATTTCATTCTCCGTAGATCACGGAGAGATCTTCGGATTTCTCGGCCCAAATGGTGCAGGCAAGTCCACGACCATCAGTATGCTCATTACTATTGAAGCGCCGACCGCGGGAGATGCCATCGTCAACAGCTACCGCATTTCTTCCCAACGCGACGAAGTGCGCCGATCAATTGGCGTCGTATTTCAAGACCCATCGCTTGACGATCATCTGTCTGGCGAGGAAAACCTCTATTTTCACGCTATGCTTTATGGTGTGCCGACAAAAGAATATCGCGAGCGACTGAAGCAGGTGCTTGACCTGGTCGGCCTATGGGACCGGCGCAAAGAGATCATCAAGACATATTCCGGCGGTATGCGACGGCGCCTGGAAATAGCGCGAGGTCTTGTGCATCATCCTTCTATTTTATTTTTGGACGAGCCGACCGTTGGTCTAGACCCTCAAACGCGCGCCAATATCTGGCAATATGTCATCCGACTCAAAAAAGAGCATGCGATGACCATCTTTCTCACCACGCATTATATGGATGAGGCGGAATATTGCGATCGGATTGCGGTGATGGATCATGGCAACATTATTGCTCAAGGCACGCCGAACGAATTAAAATCTATGATCGGCGGAGATGTGATCACCATTCATACCGCACAAAAAGATGCGCTTGCTGCAGAATTGAAAGAAAAATTTGACGTTACTTCCCAGCAAGAAGACGGCACACTCACTATTAAGATCAAAGATGGCGGCTCATTTATGCCAAAATTATTTAATAGTATCGCAACGCCCATAGATCACATTGAATTGCGCCGGCCGACACTGGATGATGTATTTCTTCATTTGACCGGCACGCGCATCCGAGAAGAGCAGGGGTCCGCCACCGATATGATGCGTATGCGCCATATGCGGCAACCGCGATGAACATAACTGTTTGTCATTCCGAATTTACTTGTCTTGTTATAACGGCAATGTCATCCTAAACCTGCCTACCCGCTTCGAGATTCCCACTGGAGTTTACCCTGCTCAGCGGGGCGAGCCGTCAGGCAAACTTGTTTCCGGATCATGATAACATATAACACTCTATGAAAAGCATTGTAGTATTATGGCAGCGGGAAGTGGTGCGCTATGGCCGCGACTGGGTCAGGGTCATTTCAAGCGCAGTGCAACCGCTCACTTTCCTCGTTATCTTTGGCTTTGGCTTTCAAAGCACGCTTTCAAAAGCGGGGTTTGGCATTGGGTTCTTGCAATTTATGTACCCCGGTATTATTGCGATGAATATTATGGGCGTTGCAATGTTCTCCACTATTTCCACCGTATGGGATCGCGAGTTCGGCTTTCTCAAGGAAATCCTTGTCGCACCAGTGTCTCGCACATCCATTGCGCTGGGAAAAACGTTAGGCGCGACAACGATATCCGCAGTTACCGCGCTTATCTTACTGGTCATTGCACCATTCCTTGGCATTCACCTTTCTTGGTATCTCGTGGTCTTTCTCTTTTTGATGATGGTGCTGCTCGCCTTTACCATTTCCGGTTTTGGACTGCTGGTTGCCTCACTGATGGATAGCACCGAGCGGTTTGGCATAGTGATGCAATTTATTGTATTTCCAATGTTCTTTCTCTCTGGCGCGTTTTTCCCGCTTACCTCCGTGCCGCACTGGATGGCTGCTATCGCCCGATTTGATCCTCTTGCTTACGGCGTAGATGCGATGCGCCAGATTATGCTGCGCGGGCAAGAAAATGCCGCAACGCTTAATCAGATATCTCTCTTCCCCATTCATATTGACGTGCTTTTCCTTGTTGGCATTTCTCTGGCGCTGCTCACTATTGCAGTGGTAGTGTTCAATAAGCGAGCTTAACACCGGCATCACCGCTCATCTTACCCCTCCCTTGTTGAGTACACGGAGGTGTATGTGGTATAATACGCTACATAATAAGGTATTTTCTTTATGCCTCATAGAGCGCAGCATGCTGAATCATTCACCCTCATTGAACTCTTGATCGTCATCGCGATCATTGGAATATTAGCGGCGATCATTATCATCAGCCTCACCGGCGCAAGCACACATGCAAAATATGAAACTATGCGCGCAGAAATGAAAGAAATAGCCAATGCAGCAAATATGTACGCCGTTAACGACGGACAAGGCATTAATTATCCCGTAGATGTCGGACCCAATACTATGCCTCCCGGATTATCAAAATATTTATCCAGCTGGCCCACTTCTCCGTGGAGTGGCTGTACCTATGACTGGCAAAATTGGCAACAAGATAGCGGCACCGGTACTCAAGCCGGACAGCCCTCAAATGTTGTCGGCGTAAGCACATCAGGCGGCAGCTGTCCCGCATCATATGCATGGTGCATCTATACTAATCCGGGCTATGCATGCACTATGGGTACGCTTGTTAATCAGCAGTAATATATTTTTTCTCAACGGAAATACCATATTATTACTCTTCCGATAACACATAAGCTAAAAGCCTCCATTATGTGGAGGCTTTTAGCTTGTTCTATACGATGTAATTGCCCAACTATTTTTTCTTCAGCGCCACATTCAGCGGACAATTGTTATGGTTATGTTTTCGCGCAGAGCAATAGTCTCGGCCGTATTGGATCAGACGCAAGGGGAAATTTTGATACTCTTTCGGCGGAACTACTTGCATCAGATCTTTCTCTATTTTTTCCGGATCGGTGTATATGGTTAGCCCAAGCAGTTTGGTCAAGCGCTTCACATGCGTATCAACCGCAATGCCCTCGCGCTTGCCATATATATGAGAAAGCAAGATGTTCGCGGTCTTCCGCGCTACACCGCGCAACTGAGTTAACTCTTCCATAGTGTCTGGGATTTTTCCGCCATAGCAATCAAGGAGCATATGCGCATCCGCAATGATATTGCGTGCTTTGGTGTTATGATAATTGACCCCATGGATCAACTGTGCGAGTTTTTCCGGTGAGAGATGCGCAAAATCCTTCACGTCAGGATATTGTGCAAAAAGCGGCGCGGTTATTTGGTTTACTTTTTTATCCGTGGTCTGGGCGGAAAGAATGACCGCAACCAAAAGCTGCCAGTCGTTTGCATACTGTAATGCTATGCTGATCTCCGGGTATAATTTTTTGAGCGTGCGATTGATTACCGCAAAGATCTCTTTACGCTTTTGCAAAGAATTTGGCATAAGGCATCAATCCTTCAGCACCTTTCTTTTTTCTTCGTATTCTTCTTTGCTGATCTCGCCTTTCGCAAAGCGATACTTTAGCTCATCCAGCGCCTTCTTATGGCCGGCAGGATAGGCGTGGCGCAACCAGCGGAGAGCGGCAATAAATGCAAAGATGATGAAGATCCAGAACAACGCCTCAGCTATTGATCCGATCCAACCGAATGGCGACCAGCCCCAACCCATCATACTGCCATCATATCCGCGGCCATAATAACCCCAGTTCATCATCGGCATGCCATAATAGCCGTTCGTATATGCAGGATATTGGTACGAACCATTATCAGGAACGGGAGTGGCCTGAGGTGCGGTGTTTTGCGCCGTGCCTTGCGCGGCAGTAGGTGCCACTCTCGTCCCGCCGGACTGCAGGGTTTCCGCTAAGGCCGGCACAGCAGATGCCAGCACCATCGCACACAAGAGCGCAATCACATATTT
>JAJYZQ010000010.1 GCA_021799835.1 bacterium
CGCCGTGGCGTTTTGATCTTGTTCTTTTTTGGGTTCGGATTTGCCGCGGAGAGCTTGCTCAAAGGTTTTGCCTTTTTGCATTTCCCGCGCTACGTGAAGCGCCCGTTTTTGCTTGCTTGAAATGTTGGCAGCGGAAAACACCATTTGTATGGCAGCTCCCTCCCCTTCTTCCATCTTGCTCAAAGTATTAGTGATGATTGCAAGCGGATCCGTTTCAAAAGTTTTGTAGGTGCGGATGGGTAAAATTTCATTTTTTGCTAAAAGGAGTTCCGTGCCAAGTACGGCGGAATTGGGTTGAAATATAGTATAGTCCTCTACTTTATACACTTGGGATGCAGGATAAAAACCATAGATATTTTTTTCTACAATAGTTTCAAATTGTTCAGGCACTGCAATATAAAAACTGATCTCATTGCCATTGGTAACGATCTCTAATGCAACAGAATACGGCACGGATTGGAACTTCTTTGGCTTGCCCTTGATCTCACCCATAGTGGATAGGAAATCGTCAAAAATAGCGATCAGGTCTCGATCAGGTTTATCTTGCTGATCGGACGAGGAGTATTTTGGCACGACTACTTGAAAGAGCGTCTTGTGGAGTGATCGGTCTATTTCCCCCTCTTCTCTCACTATAGCGGAAAAAATGCGGTATGCGATATAGGAAAGTACGATGATAAGGAAGCTCAGCAACACAATCCAAAACGCCGTACCATGAGTAACGGTACTGAGTATGGAGAGAAAATTTGTTTGGTATACGGGGTGGGGAGCGCTCGGCATATTACTCTTCTGTTAGCTTTTTTGCCTTTATGAGTTCGCTTTTAAGACGATCCACGAGATCATCATGAAATTTGTCTAGAAGATAGGGATCATTATATTTTTTTGCTTCTTCAACTGCTTCCAAGAGCCCTTTATGTAATGCAGTGTGTACGAGGTCTTGCCGGCGATTCTGTTCAATATTGGCGTTAATGTCGGAGAGTGATTGTGCGCCGGTTGTTGCGCGAGGCGTGAGCTGAGTGCTGGGGCGCATTGATGGTGCGAGAGATTCTCTTTGGTGAGGCTGAAGGGCAGGTTGTTCTGTGTTATTTTCCGGATGTGGAGAAAATTCCCTGTTGATCTCAGAGTTTTGATAGTGTTCGGGCTGAGTATTTTGTTCCGGGGAATAGGATGAAGGAGTTTCCGGCGTGTTTAATGGAGGCATACGGGTAATGCTCACTAGTACGGTTCATTATACGGGAAAATGGATAAAGAAACAACTGAAAGGATGTTAATCACGCACAAAGAATAATCGTGCGGTATTGAGGAGCGTAATGAGAGAGCTGAATTCATGAAAGAATGCACTTTGCAGGATGGTGATAATGCCAAACGCCGCAAGGCCGCCCGCGACAACGTGGATAATGGTGGAATAGACCAGATCTTGCTGGATGATGCGGAGAATGAATTTTGATTGTTTGATGATAGTGGGAATTTTGAGCAGGTCTTCTTTAACCAGCACAATGCCTGCAGCATTGGTGGCGAGATCAGTGCCGCGCAAGCCCATTGCAATGCCGACGGTAGCTGCTGAAAGTGCCGGCGCATCATTGATGCCGTCTCCCACCATCATTACAGTATTCTTTTTTGCATCCTGTTGGATAAACGCTATCTTATCATCGGGGGATAAGCTGGCATAAACATTCTGCGAATCTATGCCTGCTTCTGCAGCAATATCCTGAGCGACGGTCGGATCATCCCCGGTTAACATCATCAAGCGGTAATGCCAGGACTTGAGTAGCGCTACAGTTTTTTTTGATTCCGTGCGCAATTCATCAGCGACGAATATGATGCCAACCAATGCATTATGCTGAGCAACAAATACCGGCGTCTCCCCTGCTTGCTCAAATGTAGCGATCTGTGGTTCTAAAGATGCGGGGATAGCGATCTGATTTTCCTGCATAAAAGTAAGGTTGCCGGCACGAGTATGGGTGCTCTCTGCCTGTACTCCCCTCCCCTTTACGGTGTGGACATCAAGAATTTCTGTGATGGGCAAACTGCGTACGTGTGCGGCATCTAAGATCGCTTTGCCAATCTCATGCTCGGAATGTTGTTCTAGTGCCGCAGTAAGCTGGAGTACGTGATTTTCTTCTGTAATGCTATTTGTTGGATGTGCGGCAGAAATAATATGCCGGACCTTCGGCTGGCCCACGGTTAATGTGCCGGTTTTATCAAACATAATATCGCGCACACGCGTGAGATCCTCTACGGATTGCGTATTTTTTATGAGGATTCCTGATTGGGCAGCAGTGCTAATACCGATACTCATACTGATAGGGCCAATAAGTGCAAAGATCATAGGCACCATAGCGACCCATAATCCCAGCGCACGGTCAACATTGTGCGTGATGAGAAAAACGATCACGACCAAAACCATTACCACAAGCGACGTGTATTTGGCGTATTCGTTGATAAATTCCCCGAGTGGTGTTTTTTGCTTTTCCGCGTTTTCCGCAAGCTTTTTAATTTGTGATAAGGTGGAGTCGGTGCTTTTTCGCGTTGCGCGCAGTTCAAAATAATCCTCAGTATTAATGGAGCCGGCAGGCACTTCTTGCCCTTTGGTAATAGAAATTGGTTTTGACTCTCCGGTGATGACGGATTCATCCAACAGCGCGGAATCAGAAAGGAGTGTGCCATCTACCGGTGCTCTGCCTCCGGGCTTAACCACTACAATGTCGCCGACAGTGATTACATTAATATCCACTTCGTATACTTCACTGTCACGCTTAATGAATCCGGTGTGTGGCAAATAAACGGTTATCTTCTCTAGTGACGTTTTTACGCGCCAGATGATAATATCTTTGATAAAGTCGCCTGACGCGATCAGCATAGTGAATATAGCAGCAACCGAGAGAGAGTGAGAAAAAATAAGAATGTAGATAGTGATAAGCACCGGCAAGCCAACGTCAAACTTTCTTTGTGCAAATGTGCCCACAATGCGCCGAATCATCGGCAACAACGCAAAACTTAACAGCACCAGTATAGTAAATTGCTTCAATATAAGAGGCAAATGAAAAAGTGCTAAACTGTTTCCGGCGGGAAGCGCAAATAAAAGTGCCGCAGTTGCGGCGCAGAGATGCAGAATGAAGCGTGTGATGATAGATCTCATAGAGTAATTTATGCTTGCGTATCTTCTGATTGTTGTATGAGGTCAGCAGAAGTGCCAGCCGGCACCTGTGCTTCGGGAGATTGCGTAATACTGGTAAGTTTGTTTGCGATCTTATCAAAGCGTTTCTCAGAGCTTTCATAGCTGTTGCGGGCGCGGCCTAAATGTGTGCCGACGAGTTCAAAATCAGTTGCAAAACGCCCAAAATCATTATTCAGCTGATTAAGGTTTGCAAGGATATGCTTGGCGTGTTCCTCCACTTCAAGGCCGCGCAAGCCGATCAGAATGGTTTGTATATATGCGTAAAAACTGCTGGGTGAGACAGGGATCACCCGTTTTTTGAATGCATAGTCCAAGAGATTGCGGCTGGTGACATCATTGATCATCGCCTGGTAGTATACGTTTTCCGCGGGGATATACATCAACGCAAAGTCTGCGGTTCCTTCATCGGGTAGAATGTATTTTTTTGCAATGGCGTCAATATGTTTTTTTACATCGCTCACGAATGCATTTTGCAAAGCATCTTTAGCAGATTGATCTTGCGCTTCCGCCATTTTCTTAAAATTTTCCAGCGGGAACTTTGAGTCTACGGGAATAATGAGCTGGTCAAGCATAATTACTGCATCAACTTGCTCACCGCTTTTGAATCGGTATTGGTCGGCGTAGCGGCCTTTAGGAAATACCTGAGAGAGCATATCCTTGAGGAAATATTCGCCAAGTACGCCGCGCAGCTTTGGCGCGCGGAGAATTTCTTGCAGGGAAACTATATCTTTGCCAAGGTCATAGACGTGCTTATTTGCTTCGCTGAGTTCTCCCACCTGGCGATTGAGCAGCGCTATAGTGTTTTTTACGTCTATCTGCGCGCGCTGCGCGAGTTCGGTATTCTTATCAATGCGCGTGCCTACCTGCTGGTTGAGTGCGGTGATATTGTGATTTATCTGTGTGACAAAGTTATTCATTGTCTTGCCGAGATTTTCCAATTCTTTTTCCATTAGTGCTTGGCGCGTATCTTGCTGTGGCTGAGGTCTATTTTTCATCAGCAATACAATAATCAAAACAACTACTGCGGCAAGAATAAAATAATTGATCATAAATGGAGTTTTATTGCGATATTGAAACGAAGTCAATAAATGGCTTGCTGCTGAGGTAAAAACGATATTCCCATAGCGCGCATTCTCCTGCATACGCGACGCCGATCCGCGGTGCGGTAGCAATGGATAATGCGTTCCATACAATCTGATGATGTGTGGCAGTAATTAGCGCTTGGCGTTCAGTTGAGGATAGTTCACTGACCCAGAGCGTATCACGTTTGAGGGGTTTGGTATTGAATCGCTTATCAATGCCGAAAGCCTGAGTAAATTTTGCGGGGCCGTTGGCAAGGTTTTTTATTTGCTGGGCATCCAGATTCTTTGCATTATACCGTTTTTGCGCCATATAATCCATACCAAAAAGCGGCATCACCGCGCGAATAAGCACAGCGGCAGGGTATCCTTCGCGCTCGGTGACTATATTGAACAAGTAGTGCATACCATAGGTAAAATAGACATATATGGTTCCGGGACCAGCATAAAGTGGCGCGTTGCGCGCAGTTTTGCCGCGGGAAGCATGGCAGGCACGGTCATTCTCCCCCACATACGCTTCTGTTTCTACGATAATACCCGCTATTTGTTTGCCGTTCGCGAGTTGTCGGGTGATCTTCATACCCAAAAGCTCGCGCGCGACGGCAAGCGTGTCACGATTGAAAAAGTTTGCGTTAATGACTGTTGGGGTATTGTGCAGATGAGGATGTTTCTTTTCCATTGTCGGTATGATTATTCGTATGATATACTAGCGCTGTATTATTTATCATTCCTGGCCAATCAGGAAAAACAAACAGCATGAATAAATTGCTTTCATGGCTTTCAATCATTGTTGGCTTAGCGTTTTTGTATTTGGGGTATTACTATCTTACGCATACCGCGGGATCCTTGCCGCATTATTTCCCCGGCTACACTGCTGGCTATGACCATATTCATCATAAGCATGCTATAGCATCGTTCATTGTCGGCATAGCGCTATTCATCTATGCGTGGTTTGCCAGTGCGCCGAAAAAGAAAACTGTTGCCTCCGGTAAGTAATTAATGTACGAAGAGTATCACAGAAAATATAACCCCCGCTGCGACACAATATGTTGCAAAAGGGGTTAATTTTTTTGTCTCAAAATACTTGAGGAGGAATTTTGTAGAAAAATACGCGCCAATAGCCGCAGCGATAGCTCCTGCGACCGACGGTAATATAAGCGCATGATTTTGTGGCGAGGCAAACTCGGGCAGCTTGAGCAGCGCTGCCGCACCGATGATAGGTGTCGCCAGGAGGAAGCTATACCGTGCAGCATCTTCGTGCGAAAGGCCGGCCATCAGTGAGCCAGTCATAGTGGCTCCGGAACGAGAAATGCCAGGAATAAGCGCGGTCACCTGGCTAATGCCTACTCCCAAAGATTGTGCCCACGTCAAATGGGCGATGCGTTGATCGCTGTGGGCGTCGTTTTTGTTCTCCGGCGCTTTTTTGCGCAGCATTTCCGCTAAATACAGTATGATGCCGTTTACAATAAGGAAGAATGCGGCGATCTGTGCGGAAGCAAAGAGCGATTGCAAGGGTTTTTCCAGCAGTAATCCCACCATACCGGCGGGAATAGTACCCACAACCAACAGCCACCCCAACTTTGCATAGTGGTCATCTGCAGCAATTTCCCGCTTGATGAACGATCGGACCATACCTTTGATGATAAGAACCCAATCTTTCAGGAAAAAGAAAAACAAGGTAAGTGCTGTGGCAAAATGTGTTGCTACGAGAAACGTCAGAAAAAATGGGTTTTGCTGGTCAACGTTCCAGCCTAAGAGATGCGGCAGTATCACACTATGGCCTAAACTGGAAATGGGAAACAACTCAGTAATGCCTTGCAAAACTCCCATAAGGATCGCTTGCGTATATGAAATCATGCAGTTTGTTTAATGGTATACTTCTTGTTCTTTCTATGCCGCTAATTTTTCGCTTGCGGATGCGATGACGCCCCACATATATGAAAATAGTGCAACTATAAATGCCAAAGACATAATAAAGGAATAACCGTCTGACTGCAAGCTAAGGAAAAATACTCCCGCAGCGCTTGCTATCCACATACCGCATATACCGCCGATTGCAGGAATTTTCCAGGTGGTGCTGCGATAGTGCAATACTTTAGTAAAAAATACCACGCTGCCAATAGGCAGAGATATGCCGAGCAGTATATGGAGCACGAGTACCCATTGATGAAGCGCAAAATGCCACATTTGTGCTCCAGACAAGCCGATGGGAAACTGAATATACAGGTTTGCATACATACCAAGGATATATTGTGCCATAAGCACCAGCACAAATGCAATTCCTTGTATGCGGAGAGACCGATATTGCGGTTGGGTCATAAATATAAGTAAATAATAAGATAATAACCAGTGGTAGTTAACTATCACTGGTTTTAGCATACAGAATTATTCTGCTGAAGTAAATTTATTGTTGAACAGTCAAGGTATTGCGGATAGCATCAAACTGGCTCAGCAGCGCTTGCTGATCAAATGCCTTGACCGCACCGGCGGGATAATTTTCCAGCACACCATAGTGGATCATATACCGTACGGCGATGCAGGGATTTGTGCCGGGTATGGCATAAACGGTTTCTGCATAGCGATTGCCCGCTGCAGCACCCGTATATGATTCTACAGAATATGTTGTACCGTTTTGTGTCTCGGTTTTTGCAGTGCTGCCTGGCATACCTTGTGGCAGAAATAGGTTTGCCGAGCAACTGGTTTCATTGGGCAATCTCTCTACACTGATGTAAGAATCTGGAGCGAGATTTGTTCCTTGCGCCAATGAAGCGGGAATAGTGAAGGATATGCCATTTATAGTTTTGCCCGGGCCAAGCTCTTGATACTGGTAATTTTGATTGACGGAGTAGCCGACAGGATAGCGGAGAGAAAATCCTTGTACTCCGTTTTCATACACGTGAGGCAAGTTGCCTGGATTTGGCTTGACGGTAATGCAACCGGAATATGTTGCAGCGTTATTTTCTGTAATCGTTGCACCTTCTCCTTTTGCCCAAAATACGATGGTCTCACTTCCTTGCTGTTGAGGATTGCCATTGGAATAGCGTGCGCCATCTGCAGAAATTGTTTGCGCAAGCGTTAGGGTGCGGCCATCACTGGGCGTTAAAGTAACGCTGCCGTTTGGTGTGGGTGGCTCGCCTGCTGCGGGCGTGGGCTCGGGCGTAGCGCTGCGATAAAATGACGCTGCAATAGTTTTATTGTTATTGCACTGATAAGATACGGTATTCAGAAGAATTTTTCCGGTTTTAGCAGTGCTAGCAGCAGATGTTGCTGTTCCCGGGGCTTCTGCGGTCTTAATGCTGGGATGATGTGAAAATGCCAGCGCCACAACTCCGATAATCACCACCGCAAGCGCTATCCACACGGGCAATAATTTTTTCATAGGGATGATTTGTTTAATGGTATTTCTAGAGTGCCATAGCGCAAAAAACGTTCAAATGCTGTATTAAGCACCACAAAGC
>JAJYZQ010000011.1 GCA_021799835.1 bacterium
AATATTTTCAACACTTTGATTTCCTTTTTCCGCTTCTGCCAAAACACTGCTCCCTTCCTCTTGAGAAAGCGAGCCATTCTCTATAAGTGTTTTGATAAGCGTCCTATTATCTATAGGCATAACAAACTATAGTTAGTGGTGTGCGCTCCGCTCACCCGTGATCAGTGCAGTTGCACAGATGACGTATGAGGAGACGCGCCGCTCGGCCCTGAAGCTGCAGGAGTTGCCAATGGAACAGCAGCGGATTGGTTGCCCACGATTGAAGAGTTCACTGCATTATTGGACGACGCAGATCCATTTTGCGGAGAGAAATACGTCGTTTGGACAGTAGAGACAACAAAAGGATTGGGGTTCCGCGCCGTACCAGGATTGATCACGAGCGGCTGCGGATTTTCCTGTGTGATCTTCATAAAGTACGTGTTGCTGAAGACGCCGGTATTAAATTTTATGGAATCAACCTTATTCTTAAACAGCACAAAAGGCGTGGAAGCAGGAACGCTCTGCGTAGTACCCAAAACATTGCCGCCATAAATAACCGCAAGGACGAGAAATCCTACAATAAGGAGAATCACGATCATTCGCTGGTTACGGCTCATAGCGTTAAAAACAAAAGATTACTGATTCTGATAATACCCCTGCATCGTGACGGTAAACTTTGCTGAATCCACCATACTCTTAAATCCAGCGGTGAAATGCGCGCTCGTCACCTCAAAAAAACGCGGGCTATTCTCCACGCAGGAAAGGTATTGTTGAAAAGACAGAAAATTGCCGTCCAGATCTTCCGAAATGCCAAGCTGCGTATAATTGTCGTTCACTTTCTTGGTGGCAATAGAAAAGTTGGTCATAGTCATGCCGCCGCAATCTGCAAGATTATTCAGTTGCTGTAAGAGCACGGGATAATCCATACCCTTCGGTATCATAACGTTCGCCGCGTTCACTTCGCTCTGCAGATAGTTATATTGGCTTTTCAAATTATTAAAGTCGCTGAACACTTGCTGCATCTGGGTGATAGTAAATGTGCCTGCACTCAGTGAGCTCCGCAGATACATAAGATTGCTCACCTTCGGCAGCACCAAAAAGATGATGACGGCAAAAAATATGATGAGAGAAAATATCAGTGCAGTGAAATTATTGCGATCCATACAAAAAATTAATGGGCAACAAATATATTAGGATTTACCTGTCCTGACGAAGCAGGAGACGTGGTGGTAGCGGTAGCGCTTCCTGTAGCAGGAGTAGCAACATTCTGCATTGCTGACGTAGTGCTCGGCAAGGATGTTGGCGTTTGCATCTGATCAGTAGCGGCGGGAGTTGCGGCTGTCGCAGCTTGGTCTGTGGATGGCGTAGACTGCGCAGTTGCAGATGGTGTGGGCTGTGCTGCAGAAGCGGATTGTCCAGTCGTCGTCGTCGTGGTCGGTATAATTGATGCTTCCGTATAAATAGACGGATCAATGGATAAGTTCACGCTAAAAGTCACGCCGCCATTCTGACCGATCTTGATATTGCTGATATCTACTGACTTTATCTGGTTATTGTCATAAAAAAGCACGAGCTGCTTAGCCATAGTGCTAAACGAATCCGCCGCGCCATCCAGCTTGAGCGATCCGGTTGTTGCATCCGCTTGGAATGATCCGTAGACAACCTGCGGGAGAGTGATGCGGGAAATGAACGGAAAAATGCGGGAAAAATAAATATGTTCGTTGAGAATAGTAGACAGCGTATCAAGCCGATTGCTAAAGTCCGCCATGCTATTTTCCTTTGCTACATCTTCTTGGGATTGCAAAAAGGTCACTTGATTTTTAATATTGGAAAGCTTGCCGCCCATATACAAAGAAATGCCGATCAATCCAAAATAAATAACCAAAGCCCCCACGATGAGGGTTATGGCTAAAGTCAATGTCGGTTTTATAGAAATGAGAAATTCTCTGACGACATCCCCAATGCCTTGGCCGCCCTTTTGGGGTATCAGATTAATATCCGGCATATAGCAAAAATTATCGCGTTACAGTGACTCTATTATACTCCCCTCATAGCGAGACCGCAAGCGACGGAAAGCGTTGGGCCGAAGTTATTGAGCGTCGCATCAAGTGCGGGCGCATAATAAATGCGCGAGAAGGGAGAGGTCTCAATAACATCTAATCGCGTGCGTTCTTTAATGTAATCCGCAACACCCGCCAAATTGCTTCCTCCTCCGGTCAGCAATATCTTATCCAGATTTACATCAGGACGGCGATGTTTGTAGATGGATATGACACGGTCAATATCATTGATGATCTTATCGGTAAGCGGGAGCAGTAATTCTCGGACATGCATATCGGTGGTCTGCCCCCCACCCACCATTCCTCCTTCGCATTTGATCGCTTCCGCGCGCTGTTCGCTGACATTGAGTGATTGGCCGATAATGCGTGTAAAATCATTTCCTCCCACATTGCTGTTATAGGTGGCATAAATAATCCCATTATACACCACGGAAATATTGGTATTCTGGCCGCCGATATCCAGCACTATGCCAGAACTCTGATCATTGCCAATGATCGCGCGAACATTGCTGAACGATTCCACCTCCAATGAAGCAAGCTTAATGCCGGCAAATTGTGCGATCTTCAGATATTTATTGATGATCTCCTTCGGCACCGCAACCAATAATACTTCCGTCCGCGGTACAGGAGCAGGAGCTGTGGCCGCAGGCGCCGGAGGTTTCGGCACGTCACTCTTCGGCTGAGGCTTTTTTTGATCATCCTTGGCGCTATGGTTCACAATATTCCAATCAATATTCACTTCGGAAAGCGGCACCGGAACATATTGCCGCGCCTCAAATTCAATAGAGCTGCGCACTTCTTTTTCGCTCATCATCGGCATATCAATAACCGTGGTAAAACTTGAGAATGCCGGCAATGACATATAGGCATTATTCATGCCCTTGAAGCCTCCCGCACTGATCAAGCTTTTGATCATATCCGCAATATCCCCTTCGGGGCGCTGCATAAATTCAACATCTATGCGCGTGTTCGTGCGCATATCTTGCGCGGATGGGCGGGCAAGCAATGCCGCATACGACGAGAGCTTATAGCGATCCTTTTCACGCGTTAACTCAACGGCTTTTATAGAAGTCGTGCCGATATCTATGCCTAAGCTATATTTTTCTTTCGGAGAGAAAAGTGAAAACATAAGTGAAAACGTTAGGGGTGGATTTCTTTATATTGCGGATACGCAAGATATACATTCTGATTTTGCGTCGCACTGCAACTGTAATTGCTGGGATCGGTAACGGTCAGCTCAAACGAATGCGTGCCGAATGTGGTGAAATTGTAGCTATATGTTGAAGCGCTGGTGGAAAACGGCCCATTGCCATCAAACATCCAAGAATAATTTGAGCAGGATGTAGCGGTATTACCAGTAGTATAGCACGTCACGTTTGATGCGTTAAAGACCGCCGGCTGTGAACGCTGGATAGGATTGGGCGACCACGTAAATGCCGACACACCTTTTGGATAATAGTGGCTTGCCGTGGTAAAATTCGTTCCCGTGTACCAAATGGAAACCACATTGTTCTGATCCCAGATGCGTACGCGCCATTGATAGGTAACGCCGTATTGCAAACTCATAGCGGAAAAGCTGATCGTCGGCGATATGGATCCTGATGCTACCTTGCCGGAATCATACGTCGGCGAACTGAAGCTGCCACTCGCCGGCGCTACCTGCAATTCGTATGCGGTTTGTGTTGATGAGCTGTTGATCGTCCAGGAAAACGTTTCCGTATCGGTGGCACTGCAATAGGTCGGACTCACAGACAAACTGTTCGGATCAAGCGTTGGCGGATTGCAATTAAGGATGCTCACCGCATAGGTTGGTGTGGTAGACGTATACGGAGGACTGAAGAAGCTCATCCATCCCACAACATCCCCACCCCAGGCATATCCTTGAAAATTGCAGCCGTTTTGGAAAACACCGTAACCGGTATTATTGGGGTCAGCAGTTCCGCCAAGCGCAACCCACCCGTCCCATGTTCCAGTATCCGTTCCCGATGTCTGAGAAATTGCCCGCGCCCATCCCCACACATCGCCATTGGTTTGGATCTGCGCATTATAACTCGCTGATTGGAAAGGGTTTGCAGGAGGAGTTCCGGAATCCGATCGATTGAAACTGATCCAGCCGATATTGGAAGACCAGGCGTATCCCTGTAAAACTCCGGTAGAATTGTCAAAGGTCACCGCGTACGTGGGAACGTTTGAAAAATGTATCCAGCCGATATTGGAAGACCAGGCGTATCCGCCTAGCGTGGAAAATGTGGTGGACGCCATCGCATGCTGCGGCGTTAATGACGCAAGCGGCGTACGGGGCATTTTTTCATAGATAATTCCCCCAACACCCACCAGAAGCGCTAAAAGCGCGATCAGCAATAATTTTTTTGTTTTATTCATATTGCCGGCATAGTGTTTTGCGCGGCCACATTTTCTTTGCGCGCAAAGGCTCGCATAAAACACTGCATTACTTGCCCGATGACGAATGAGACGTTGCAGATGGTGATGCGGAGTTATTGAGATCGCTGATAGCCTGCTTGATCGCGGAGTTACTGGGATCCAAACTGAGGGCTTTATTGAATGCGGCAAGCGCTGAGGTATTGTTCCCTTGGCTTTGAAAGACATTTCCTAACGCATAGTAATAAGCGGTATTTGCCGGATCTAGCGCTATTGCCTGTTCCAAATTCTGCTTTGCCAGATCGGCTTGCTTTTCATTATAATAGGTGCTTCCTAAATAGTAAAAAGTGTCCGGCAGATCACCCTTGAGCGTCAGAGATTTTTTGAAGGATTGAATCGCGAGATTTGTATCAGCAGTCTTATCAGCAGCAGAAGTTTGAGAAAGGTTCGCCAAGCTGATATATGCCCTACCGATATTATTGATGATAGTAACGTTCGTCGGCTCCAAAGCGCTCGCTTGCTGCAATGCATACACAATATTTTCCAGCGCGGTGTTTTGGTCCTTTACCAGTGGCAAGATATCCTGATATATCTGCGCCACATTCAGCCAATTGTTGATATCATGCGGATACGTCTTTGCTGCAGTATTTGCAAGTGTTATGGACTGCTCCAGGAGATTTTGAAGCTTTGTGCTGTCTGCCGATGAAGATTTTCCATTCTTTTGCGCGGCTTGTTGCGCGGAAATTGCGGTAGCAAGCTGGTTCATAGCAATGCTGCTCTCCAGACGCAAATAGTTGCCAGTAGGAAACAGCGTATATGCCTTCTGCGCTTCTGCAAGCGCTTGCGAAGCGTCAGCAGGGCTCGCTTGTGCAGCACGGATAAAATAATATTCGCTCACCGCATAGCGAAATGAGTAAAAAAATATATACACCAGCACTGCAAGCAAAAGTGCAAGGCCAATAACGGAAACGAACTTCTTAAATGACGCTCCGTCAATGTTAATAGTGATATTACTGCTCATACTGTATTGCTGTTTCTTCAATAATAATTTCCGTCTCCTCCCGAGCTTCCAATAAGGCCAATGATCCAGATACCACGAGAGAACTTAAGATCCAAAACAGCAGCCATCCGGAAACGCTCAAAGGATACACGAAGCTAAACAACGTTACGATAAGCCACGCTACAACGGCAATACGCAACAAGCTGCCTTGTGCGCCAAACGATCGCCGCACAGCGCGAATGCCGGCAATAACGACTGCACTGATGATGCCGAGATAAAAGAGTAGGCCGCCATATCCTTCTTCAGCAAATATCCGCAAAAATTCTGGAGGACCAGACAGTGCTGCATAGAAGTATTGATTTTCATTTACTTCCTTTGGTTCAAAGCGGAGCATTTGCACAGACCACGAATCAGGGCCCGAACCAAAGAAGAAATTCTGCCCGATTGATCCCCGCACAGCTTGCCAATTATAACTATACGGAAGCGTTACGGGATTTTGCGGAGATATTTTCCAATTGAATGGCACCAGAATAAAAATAAAGCTGAGTGCAAGCGCAGCAATGCTCAGTGCGAGCACATGCCGCTCCGTTTGGCTATTGATGAGGTAAGCAATAACGATCGCACTTCCCAATCCCAACATAATCCACACCCAGAGAATATTCAGCAATATGAGTGCCGCAAGCATTATGACCACACCAATGATATATGCCGAGAGCCATCCTTTATTCGTGCGGCTGCGACTTATCAATAAGAAGCCGACAAATAATGCTACCAATATATATAGCCCCAGCGCATACGTGTCGCCGGTCAGATTAAACGCCGAGCTGGTGCTAAACGCCGCCCCTAAACTAAACGGCTTGATCAGGTGCACCACAGCAACTGCAGCACTCACTACAGCGCCCCAAAAGATCGCCGCAAGTGTGAGCAGGACTCCCGACGGCCGATTCCACATCCGCCGCGAGAGAAAATAGAGCAATGCCCCTATCGCGACAAAAAATGATCCGCTAGCCACGAGATTTCCGCCAACGAAACTTCCCGCGTCCTTGCTGATCCATGAAGAAAGAAGCGCCCAAATAGCGAACAGTCCAACAAACCAATCTGCTTTACGCACAGAGAATCTGCCGATCTGCATGCCGGAGAGCACAAATTCCGTTCCCCACAATATGAAGAGGATTGCAACAGCACTATACGCAAGCCATGCTTTTGCAAGTTCCGCAGAGTAAAAATTGAACGGGAGAAAAACAAGCGGCACGAATAGTACAAAAACACCGAAAACGTACCGATATATCGCATTAAGCGCTTTCATAAGGGTATGACATTAATCTTACTGCCTGATATTTGCGGCATCAAAATCTGATTGCTCGTAGATATTCGTCGTCGCCTGCACGCTCACATCTTGGTTAACGATCAAAAATTCGCTTCCCGCAAGCCCGGTATACTGATGATCTCCCACAAACACATTGGTATTGGGCGTAAGATGCACCGTTACATCCATAGTACCGGTCTTATTTGGATACAGGGAATTTGCGCTGATATTTACCGTAAGGGTGCTTCCGCTTATCGCAGTGAGCTTGCCAATAACATTAAAGATAACCGTAGGTAAAGTGGAGGGCGTATTTTGCACGGTCGTAATAGCGGTTTTTGTTCCGGTTGCGGTCGGTTCCTGCGTGACAATGGTAGTGCGCGTAACATCTATCTCCGAAGCAATGATCGCGGTCCTTCCCGTAATATTGACCGGCGAGAATACTTTTACGCCATCATTCGGCTTGATCACCGCAACCCCCGCTGACCCGTACAACACTTGGTTATCAAAGGAAATGATTTTTGTTGAAGAGTTTGCCGTGACTGAGAGCACATCTTTGGACTGCGGATTACACACCGATCCGCCAGAGATATCCACGCTGAGAGTATTTCCTTGAATAGTGCATACCGCGCCCTCTTTTACCAATACCGGTGCCGGAGCTGATGATGTCGCTGCAGAGGTTTGTGTGGTTGGCGGATTGCCGGCCGTCGGCGCAAGCACTTGCCCGGCCTGCTGTGCGGGGGAAATAGTGCGGGTGTTGTGGACCATACGCCATATCACGACACCGCCCACAATAACTAATACCGCGATCACGAGAGCGATAATGATCTGGATGCTTTTTGTGCCCTTAATGTCCATACAAATATATTACTGATACGGCAAATTGCCCCACACG
>JAJYZQ010000012.1 GCA_021799835.1 bacterium
ATGTGTATGCAGACATTGTGGGTGGGCAATGGGTGCTTGCAGGTACGTTCTTTGTCGTTTTTTGCATCACGGCATTACTCGCGGCGAAGATTATGAGCGAATTTCGCCATTTGTATAAAATGATTCGTGCACGCAATCGGATTATACATCTTATGGTGCCGCTTGTTGGTGATGAGCGCCATGCACGGGCATTTGCAGAAGGGATTGTGGTGGGCGCTACTGATCTTGCCTCATGGCAGGAATTGCCTGCAGACACGATGCAAGCTTTGCGCAACATTCTCGCAGACTATCGCCTGATTAAAAAGCCAATACAGCAGAATAAACATTGAATGGTTATGCAACTCATTACCTGGAATGTAAACGGCATCCGTGCCATTCAACAGAAAGGCTTGCTGCAGCGTGCATTTCAGCTAAAACCGGATATCCTGTGCTTGCAGGAAACCAAAGCGGACTTTGAACAATTTCCTGCTGAACTGCACAACGTACCGGGTTATGCTGTTTTTGCCCACTCCGCACAAAGCAAGAAAGGATATAGTGGTGTGGCGATCTACGCCAAAGAACAGCCGATCCATCAGCATACCGTGCTCGGCTTGCGGCGGTTTGATGAAGAAGGAAGATTCTTGCGATTAGATTTTGCAGATTTTTCTGTCATCAATCTTTATATGCCGCAGGGTGGCCGGCAGAAAGAAAATCTTTCTTATAAGCTGGAAGTATACAAAGCGCTTTGCACATATGTGAAGCCACTAATGAAAAAATCGCTTATCCTTGCAGGTGATTTTAATATTGCGCGCGCTGACATTGACTTGGCGCGACCGAAAGAAAATCGGAATAATATTATGTTTACGCCTGAAGAGCGCGCACATCTTGAGGAGCTTTTGCACGAAGGGTTCACAGATACGTTTCGCACAGCACACCCCGAAATGGCGGAACAGTATACATGGTGGCCGTATTGGGCGAATGCCCGCGCGCGCAATCTGGGGTGGCGAATTGACTATGTACTGGTGAATCAGCTGCTGCAAAAGAAAGTAAGCGATGCATTTATCCGTCCAGATCTTCTCGGATCAGATCATTGTCCGGCGGGAGTCACCATACCTATGTAGATATAAAGCAAAGACCCCTACAGTAAATGCAGGGGTCGCGGTGTTCATCTGTCGTTAAGTGCAAAATTTACTGTTAGGGTGATGATGAAACTTCCTTCACCGCTGGCAGCAACGCTTTGCTGTAGATTCAAAATTTTGATCTTAGGCGTAGCCGTTCGCCATTTGCTGAGCTTTTCGTTCATTTTTTGCTCAGCTTTTTCTGGGCCGTCGTAAAATCTGTCCCCAGTCACCACAAACATTTTCACATGATCCATAATGTACGCCCCCTTTAAGTCATCGTATAACATAAAAATAATATTTTGTCAATGCTATGATAGCAGGCAATGCTGTGGGCTTGCGCATTTTTAACATCTATGGTACAAATGATGCGTATTCTCGTTAACTATCACTATGTCAGATAAATTAGCTATTATTGCTACCGGCGGAAAACAGTATAAAGTCAATGCCGGATCAAAAGTAAAAGTAGAAAAGCTTGATGCGGAAGTTGGCGCAGAGGTAGTATTTGACCAGGTGCTTTTGGATGCACGTAATGGTGCGGTGAAGATCGGCATGCCAACAGTTAATGGCAGTACCGTAAAAGCAAAGGTACTGGAACAAGGAAAAAGGGAGAAAGTGATCACCTTTAAGTACAAGCCAAAAAAGCGCACCCATCGGAAATATGGCCATCGCCAGCCTTATACGCTGGTGGAGATTCTATAAATCCTTATTGTGGCGAATATATTCAAAGCGCTCCGCTTCGGTGGGGGTGCTTTTTAGTTGTCTTACCTTGCTTTGTTGTGGTCTTCGTGTCTTTTGATAATGCCCATTTTTATCCTTGACATATTTTAATATTAGTTGTATAATTGCAAAAATCTGGATAGTATGCTGAGCTTCTTTCACCGATTATTTTTACCTAGTGCACGCAATGCGTATCGACCGCTATTGCTTGGCGATACCGCATTCGTCGTGTATGCCGTTATTCTTGTGGTGTTGAAGCTGAATGCGTCATTCGCAGGCCTTGCACTTTCCCAAAGCAATCTTTTTGCACAGATATCCTATACGACACTCTATCAGCTTACCGATCAGGATCGCCAGGCGCATCATCTTCAATCGCTTGCTATCAGTCCGCTGCTAGTTGAAGCGGCTCAGCTGAAAGCGAATGATATGCTTGCGCATAATTATTTCGGGCATTATAGCCCGACTGGTGTGAGTCCGTGGTATTGGTTCGGCAAAGTGGGGTATGTGTATACGTATGCAGGAGAAAATCTCGCAGCAAATTTTAACAGCACGAGCCAGCTTGAGCATGCATGGATGGCATCGCCTGAACATCGCGCAAACATTCTTGATCCGCACTATGCAGACATTGGCATCGCTATCCGGACGGGATATATTGGCAATGATCTGACCACTGTGGTAGTAGAGCTGCTTGGCGCGCCGGCAAATGGGCAGGGTACCGTAGCGCCCCCGCAAAAGCCGCAGAATCCGCCACCAGCGTTTGCGACCACTGCGCCAACAGTTGCTGCAGCAAGCAGTGCAGCAACGTTGCCGGTTGCTGTACCATCGGTTATTGCGCTGCCGGCAGCACACGGCATTGCTTGGCTCGCGCAGAACATAGTACGATGGTGGTCAATGTATGCACAATCCATTATCACTATCAGCTATGAGCTGTTTCTCGCCTTTATTATTATCCTGGCAGTGCTCAATATTTTTGTGGAATATTCCGTTCAGCATTCCTCGGTTATCGTGAAAAGTATCTTTTTGATCACGATGATCGTGGTATTGATGAATGTAAATGTCAACAACATACTAGGATTTGCATTTCATCTTCAATGAAACATATCACTATGAAAAAGAAATTATTTTTTCGGGAGGTCTTGCTGTTTTGCGGCATTTTTGTCGTGGTTTTTGGCGTCATTGTTGCGGCAGCCGGTATGTTGCCTGATATTGCATCCGCTTATGCTCCGACAACATTGCCCATCGTTGGCAATCGGGGGGATTTCTCATTGAGCATTCCCGCGCTTCAAGAAAACTATCCAGTGAGCGTGAGTGGCGCTCAGACATCTCCTATCTATGCAGGGTTGCAGCACGGTGTGGTATTGGTAAAATCTCCGGCAATATCTACAACCTATGCGCTGACGCATAAGGCGGTAATCCTGGGGCATAGCTCAGAATATCCTTGGGCAAGCGGGCAATATAATTACGCATTTGCTCATCTGGATCAATTGAAAAAAGGGGATGCCATTATAGTATCGTACCAGGGAAAGCCGTACCGTTATGTGGTATCGGCAACCTATATTCTCTTGCCTGGGCAGGCGGACACGCTTAACGCTGATTCGCAAAACTTGTATTTAGCAACCTGTTGGCCGGTCGGCTTTAACAGTAAACGATTGGTTGTTGCGGCAACGCTGGATGCTAATCAGTGATTAATAATAGATTAATAAATACTACTAACATTATATCTATGAAAAAGATTATTCGCTGGAAAATCATTAGTGTTGCGATGGTGCTTGCGACGCTCATTGCAGCATCCCCAGTGAACGCTTTGGCTCTAGAGATCTATCCAAACAGCTTAAGCATTGATACCACCAGTGTTAATTTGACGCGCAACCAGATGACGGAACTTTCTCAGCTTACCGTGAATACCGGCGACCTTCTTCGGGTTACGCTCTATATCGTCAATAATACTGATGGCGGATTTTCCAATGGATTTCTCCAGGCAAATCTGACCAGCGGTCTTGCCTATGTGCCAGGAAGCACCATCATCAATGGCGTATCACAGGCAGATGGCATTGCCAGTGGCGGCATTATGCTGAACACCTTACCGCAAAATAGCGCAATGACAATAACCTTTCAGGTACGATTTACTCCGAGCGTAGGATCCGCACAACAAGAGCAACAGGTGGCCGATTCTTTGACGGTGGGTGGTGTTACCTATAGTGGCGGCTCTGACCATTATATCCTTGCAGGATCTGGCAGCCCTGCTCCGGTACAACAGACAGTAACCAGCACGCCGCAAGCGACACCAAGCCAAGCGCAAACGGCGCCATCCCCAGCTGCTTCTGTGGGTTCAGCGGGGCATAGCGGCAATATGGCATCATTGCCGGTTTCTTCAGGAAGTGATCTTGCTGCGGCATTTGGTACAAATGCTGCGCTTGCTGCAGGCGCCCCGATCGTTGCGGGAGCATTTACTGCAAGCACCGGCCCGCAATATCCGTGGCTGGTATATGGCGGCATTGCAGGAGTATTGAGCGTGCTGATCTATCTTGCTGTTGTTGTTTTGCGCAAGCGCCGTTCCGTGCGCCAATAATCCGTGTTTCATCATAGTGTATAAAGTCCACCTGCTGCCCGGCAGATGGACTTTATAATGTTTGAAAAAATATAATAAACGTGTATACTAGTTCCTTGTGTATTGCAGGAGGTAATGCGAGGTAATGTATCACTTTTTTTATGCCAAAAACCACACGAAAAAAAACTACCAAAGCAGTGAATGATGTAGTGAACATAACGGGCGCACGCACGCATAATTTGCGCGGAGTAGATGTGGAAATTCCGAAAGGCCAGCTTACGGTTATTACCGGGATCTCTGGTTCCGGCAAATCATCACTTGCATTTGATACTTTGTATGCAGAGGGTTATCGCCGGTATGCAGAAAGCTTGTCCAGTTATGCGCGGCAATTTTTGGGGGTAATGGATAAGCCTGATGTAGATAAAATAGAAGGGCTTTCTCCCGCGATCGCCATAGACCAGAAAAACGTTTCTCACAATCCACGCTCAACGGTGGGCACTATTACGGAGATCTATGACTATTTGCGATTGCTGTATAGCAGAATTGGCGTACCGCACTGTCCGAAATGCGGCACCGATGTTATCCGCCAGACGCCAAGTCAGATAACTGACCAACTTCTTGCCTTACCGGCAGAGTGGGTGATCATAGCAGCGCCCGTAGTGTCAGGAAAGAAGGGTGAACATCGCAAAGTGATCGCTGAAATTGAGCGGCAAGGATTTTTGCGCGCGCGGATTGATGGAAAATTATACCGGCTGGATGAGTTGCCGGATGATCTCTTGGCGGATCGGTATAAGATCCATCATATTGATGTGGTGGTGGATCGGGTGGCGCTGGGGAGTGATAGTTCCGCTGATGACCGCAGCAGAGTGCTTGATTCTGTGGAGACGGCATTGCGCATTGGCAAAGGATTTATGAGTGCGTTAATAAATGCTCATCAGAAAAAAGCAGGTCAGGGGGAAGATGCGTATGATGAAATAAACTTTTCGGAAAATTTCTCTTGCCCTCAGTGCGGCACGAGTATCGCGCAAAATATTGAACCGCGGCTGTTTTCTTTTAACAGCCCGTATGGCGCATGCCCCACGTGTACGGGATTGGGCAAAATCTTAGAGATTGATCCGGATCTTGTGATGCCAAATAAAAATCTTACGCTCGCAGAAGGCGCTATTAAATCATGGATGAATGCGTCTCATCGTGTGGGCCGGCAGAGTTATTTCTGGACACAGCTGGAAGAATTCAGCCAAAGCGCGGGATTTTCTTTGGACATTCCCGTGAACAAGCTGCCGGAAGATGTTTTGCATACTATTTTATACGGCTCTCCGGAACATCATTTTGAAGGCGTTATCCCGAATCTTCAGCGCCGGTATCATGAAACGGATTCCGATTACACGCGGCAGGAGATTGAGCGGTATATGCGTGAAAGCATTTGCCCAATGTGCTCGGGAACGCGGCTGAAAAAAGAAGCGCTTGCCGTAACGGTAGACGGCAAAAATATCAGCCAGTTTTCCACGGCGAGCATTGCCCAAGCATTAGCGGCAACTGAACACCTTATGCGCGAAGGAAAGCTTTCGGCGTCAGAGCGAACCATTGCATTGCCCATTCTCAAAGAGATCGCCGAACGGTTGAAATTTTTGGTGAATGTGGGGCTGGACTATCTTTCATTAGATCGGTCGGCGACATCGCTTGCCGGCGGCGAAATGCAGCGCATACGATTAGCAACGCAGATCGGCTCTGGCCTTTCCGGAGTGATCTATATACTGGTTGAGCCGCCTATTGGTTTGCATCAGCGTGATCAAAGCAAACTGATCACCGCACTCAAGCATTTGCGTGACCTGCGCAATACCGTTGTGGTAGTAGAGCATGATGAGCAGACGATCCGCGAGAGTGATTGGGTGGTGGACGTTGGCCCGGGAGCGGGCGTGAATGGCGGAACGATCACCTTTAGTGGTACCCCTCAAGCATTACTGAAAAGCGCCACGTTAACGGGCGAGTACTTATCCGGAAAGAAAAAAATATCTCCACTTGATTTTGCATTTTCCCAAACCGACCTCCATGCGGGCAAGAAACTTTCCATTAAAAATGCTTATGGACATAATTTGAAAAATGTTGATGCGGATATTCCGCTCGGCAAATTTGTCACGGTGTGCGGTGTGTCGGGCTCCGGAAAAAGCTCACTGATTTTGGATACGCTTTCGCCTGCGTTACTCAAGCAGTTTTATCAAGCGAAAGAAAACCCGCTTCCGTATGATGCGATCAAGGGAACGGAATATGTTGACCGGGTGATCGTAGTTGATCAGTCGCCGATCGGCCGCACGCCGCGCTCTAATCCTGCCACGTATACGGGCGTGTTCACGTATATCCGTGATCTCTTTAGCTCGCTTCCGGAATCAAAAGCGCGCGGCTATACTGCCGGCCGGTTTAGCTTTAATGTAAAAGGCGGGCGATGCGAAGTGTGCCAAGGAGACGGGGTAAAGAAGATTGAGATGTTCTTTTTGCCGGATGTATATGTGGAATGTGAAGAATGCCGCGGAGAGCGGTATAATAAAGATGTACTGTCTATAGAGTATAAAGGGAAGAATATTGCGCAGGTGCTTAAGATGAGCGTGGTGGAAGCGAAAGAATTCTTTGCCAATATTCCGCCGCTTTATGAAAAATTAAAAGTGCTTGATGAAGTGGGACTGGGATATATCCAGCTGGGGCAGAGTGCGACAACGCTCTCCGGCGGCGAGGCGCAGCGCATCAAGCTTTCCACGGAACTTTCGCGGCGTGCTACGGGAAAGACGGTATATATCCTTGACGAGCCGACGACGGGACTCCATTTTGACGACATTAAAAAATTATTGATGCTTCTGCATCAGTTAGTGGAAAAAGGGAATAGCATTATTGTCATTGAGCATAACCTTGATGTTATTGCCACTTCTCAGTGGCTTATTGAGATGGGTCCGGAAGGCGGAGAAAAAGGGGGACAACTGTTGTTTAGCGGCACACCTGAAGAGCTTGCGCGGCGGAAATCCAGCCCAACCGGCGCATTTCTCAAGCAAATTATTTAGTACTCCTTACCATACTATGGAGAATAGTTCAGCGCATACCGTTTCCATGGAGAGGTATACGCCGCTGGAAGTGTGCGTGCTTGCTACGCTTGCGTACTATGACGCGATAGGCCTCGCGATGAGTGAGCTTGAGACCTATAAATATCTCATCAATCCATTCGCTGAGCCGGCAATTGA
>JAJYZQ010000013.1 GCA_021799835.1 bacterium
TTGGCGTGACGCTCAGTGCTACTCGTGCCGCAGACCTCACGGCGCTATTCCGGATAGAAAACGCGGGCAGTTCGCGACAGGCGAAGCTCGTGGTTGATACGTATGCGGGAAATATTACCAAATTGATCGGCACAGAAGTTTCTCCGGATGCCGACACATTGCCTGCGGGAAGCCTGACCAACCACAAATACGCGCTCTACAATAAGAAAGCAGCTCAACCAGGCCAATATGTTGCTGATGTCTATGCAGTTGATGCACAAAATCCGCACATTCGTTTATCAAATATTGTGCAGTACCATTATGTCATCTCGGGAGGAACAGTCACGATCACTCAGGTTTCTTTCAATAAAACGGAATACCACGCAGGGGATACCGCGCTCGTGACGGTGGGCTTCACCGGGCGGCCATACTATTCCGATCTAGCGGATGATCTGGAAGTTTCTTTATATAACGGCACTGCACCGGTCGGGCAATCTGCAAAGATTATTAAGGTAGAGCCGTATCCGCAGAGCGTGACAGTATCAATAAAGCTTACTACGAATGTTGTCTTGCCGAATGCTACAGCGAAAATTTATGAGAATAATAGTATCGTTGCCCAATACTCAACGGCAAAACATTATGCATCTTCTCGCGACGTGCTCTATGGCTTGGGAATTCTCATTATCCTTGCGTTGATCGGAGGTTATTTCATTGTGCGGGATAAGCGTAGTGCAGCACATCAGCAAGCAGGCTATTCACGGATAGCCCTTGTGCTTGCGGTTGCGGTGAGTATGGCAGGAATGCTCGCATTGGGCGGAGGAATACTGCCGGCGCTTGGTGAATCTTCCGGCGGTTCTTCGGGTGGCTCATGGGGAGGCGGAAGCTGGGGAGGTTCATACGGTGGCTCGTATGGCGGTTCTTCGTGGGGCGGCAGTTATGGCTATGGAGGCAGCTACGGTTATGGTTCGTCCTACGGCTATGGAGGGTACGGTTCATCGTATGGTTATGGCAGCAGTTATGGCTATACCAACCCATCGTATGGCTACAGCAGCTATGGCTATAGCTATTCCGGTCCCAGCTCTCCCTATAGTAATACGGGAAGTTATGCGGGCACCTATAGTGTCAATTTTAATGGCACTACATATTCAGGTGCCGCAAATGAGTGGTATGTAAATGGCAATACCAATGGTGGAACCGTTTCCGGTGTGAGCGCAACAAGTTCTTTAGGGCAAGCATTGATCGCGGCAGGATTCCAACAACAAAATGGCCAAGTAATGATATCGCCCAATGAAGTATCTTTGCCGGGCGGAACATCGGTTACCTGGAATGGCATTGATATTGCAAATGGCGGTACGGTAAATATTACAACAAATACCGGAGGAGGAACGGGAGGGGGAAGCGGCGGAGGATATGGTGGCCTTTCTGCTTCTTGCAGTGCATCTCCCAATCCGGCACAAGCACCTACTACAGTTACCTATTCGGCTGCAGCTTCCGGAGGTGCGACCCCGTATTCATATAGTTGGTCCGGTGCAGTAGCGGGAACTGGACAAACGGCAAGCGGCTATTTTACGGGTGGAGGAAATTATACGGCATATCTTACGGTAGACAGCAGTGATTATCAGCAAGCAAGCGCCAGCTGTTCGGATACGGTCAATCCCGCGCCTCCTCCGACGATTAATGTTTCCGTCAATCCGGGAAATATTTATTTAGGCGATAGCGCAACGCTTTCTTGGAACACTGCAAATGCAGTAAGCTGTACTGCGTCTGGCGGCTGGGCAGGAAATCAAAACACGAGCGGTTCGCTGACGGTCTATCCCACCACGACCACCACCTATGATCTCACATGTTCCAACAGCGTAGGCAATACCGCATCAGGATCGGCAACGATTACGGTAGTTCCGCTGACCTATGCTGTAGGAATAAGCGCAAATATTTACGGCGTGCCTGTTACCAGCACTGTTGCAGGCAATTCTCCATACCCATATACCAATTATGTCATCATACAAAATAGTTCCTACACCACAACGCTTTCTGCGCCGAATGTATATTCTGCAGCATCTGGTTTATACATTTTCTCGCATTGGCAAGCGCAAAGCGGCGTTACTTTCTCGGATAGCGGCCTGCAAGGGCAGAATGACACCGCACAAGTCACGGTGACGCAGGGAACAAAAGGATTGGGGAATTATCCGACAGTCACCGTGAATTATAGCCCGTATGCATTTAACATCAATCCTACTGCGACACCGACTTCTACAACGGCCGGAACACCTCTGCAGTTTAACGCCGGTACCTCGGACAATTTGCCGGGTGCTCGCGTATCGTATCTTTGGAATTTTGGTGACGGCACTACATCAACCGCAACAAATCCTACACACACCTATAATAAGATTGGCACGTTTCCGGTAACGCTAACGGCGACAGATAATTCAGCCACGCAATATCTGGGCAATCCGGTCCAGCGCACCGCACAGGTCAATGTGAGCATCCAATATCAAAATCCGACATTCCGCGAGAATCCGTAAGACAAACACCCATACAAGAAAAATAATGCAAAAACCAGCGCTGAGAAAAGTGCTGGTTTTGTGAATGGAGCGGCTACTGGGGTCGAACCGGCGATCTCCCCGCCGTGGCGGGGCGTTCTACCTTACTTATTGAAAAAGTTTATGAAAAGCATTTCCACCCTTGAAAGATTTAATTTCAAACTCTCTATGCATTGCTGCGTGTTTTGTGTTAAATATTTCCTTAAATACTAACCAAAAAGGTCCTTTACCCTTCAATGAGATAGTCTTATTCGCATTATGTTCAGTTAATCGCCGTATAAGATTGTTGGTAGAGCCGATATAAAAGTGCTGAGTCTGTTTAGAATAGGGGATGTAGGTATAATACATGGAGCGGCAGACCGGGGTCGAACCGGCGACCTTCTCCTTGGCAAGGAGACGTTCTACCACTGAACTACTGCCGCATAAACACTCCATAGTTATTTCGTTTCTCGCCGGTTACCCGGCGATCTCCCCGCCGTGGCGGGGCGTTCTACCACTGAACTACTGCCGCATAAACACTCCATGGGGAAATTGATTTTCTACTGTAGCATATTATACAGAGAATTCAAGAATAAGGGGGAGATGGTCGGAAGCGGGGACGTCGGGGACGGAAAAATTGATCACATTTATGCCAGGGCTGGTAAATGCATAGTCAGCGAACTCCTGCCAGTGCGGCCCATACTGGGGATGAAGTTGATGCATCATACTGCCGCGCGTAGTGGTAATGCTAAATTCGGCGATGAGGTTGCGAAATCCCTGCTCTGAAAACATCCGAATACTTTGAGTGTTCGGCAACAAGTTAAAATCGCCCATAATGATCTTTTCTCCGGGGGTGCTATGGACAAAGTTGAGAATTTTTTGGGATTGTGCCAAACGATGAGGGCAATCAAGCTTATTGCCTGGCTCAGACGCGCCATGAATGCTATAGATACTGAGTGTCCGGTTGCCATTATTGAGCTGTAGAGCGTGCATATGGCCGGGGAAAGTGAGAAAATCATTCGGCACGAATGAATTGAGGTGCTGATAGATAAAGTGGCCGCGAGCATTATCTACGGCAAGTGTATGCCGTACGAACATTGCCAGTCCCGCATTCACATTTTCTGAAATGGTCATCGTTTCATCAAAATGCTCTTGGGTGAGTGCAAAGAAACTCTGAAACTCCGGCAGTGCTGTTTGCAGTTCACGATACAGATTTGCTCGCGCGCCATGGCTCGTGAATGCGCCATCCGGCGAGTCCAGCATTTCTTGGAAGCAGAAAATGTCTGTTTGTAGCATTTCAGCACGCACAAAATCCATTAAGCCATCAAATAAATGGCCGCCGAATGCATTAAGCGATATGATGCGCATAAGAGAGAAAAATGAAAATCCGCCCGGCGGCGGTTACAATATTGCTCATTATATCGCGCAGAAACAGTTTCGCCAAGTGTGTAGGCAATGCACGCATAATTTGGTATACTGATTATATAATTTGTATTTTTCTGTATGCAGGATGAACATCAAGAAGAATTCTCCGTTTCCGGAGAGGAAGTGCTCAAGGTCGAGTATAAAACATAGGTTTTATTCATTATGAAAGTTATACAATGGAAAGCGGTTGCGCTTTCTTGCGGCATCACCTGGGGTGTCTACGTGCTGTTTATTGGCTGGGTGGCAACCACCGGCTGGGGATCAGGAATCGTTTCCGGGCTTGGTCAGTTCTATATTGGCTACCGTGCTAGTTTTATCGGTGGAATCATCGGCGGCATTTGGGCATTTGTAGATGGCTTTATTGGCGGCGCAATATTTGCGTGGCTCTATAACGCATTCGCAAGCAAAAAGTAATTGCTGGCGTAGAATACAAAACACCCCGCCAAAGCGGGGTGTTTTGTATGTAGATTTATTGGTATTCAACAAAATCTATGATATAAGAGTGTATAAATTTTTCTATGGCTGCCACTGTTTCATTCTTTAGTATGGCATCGCTTTCTGCAACCCATTTCGCAAAATTATATAATTGATAATTATTAACACGCAGCCATTTTTTATTTTTATAGAGAAAATACAAAAGCGTGGTTACTGCGATGCGTTTGTTGCCGTTTTCAAAAGGATGATTCTTAATGAGCAGATAAAATAAAATAGCCGCTTTTGCAGTAAGCCCGCGATACAATAGACGCTTATTGAATGTTTGAAAGGGGACAGCTAAACAACTTTCTAGTTTATAAGGAAATCGTGTGGCAAATTCAGGAATTGGTTCGCTCCAACTCATCGTTTCTCTAGCGATGCTGTGTACAACATATTCAATCTGTTGGATCGTAAGGGGTGTGATTGTACTCATTCTTTTCCTAATAAGCGTAATGTTTCCCCATATTCTTTGAGAACATTTTTTATCACACGCTCTATGAGTTGTTTTTCTTGAGAAGTTAGCTGAGGAGGAAATAACTCAGGAAGCAATGATTTATGAATGACAAAGTTTCGGCCGACTTTTTTTGCCGGTATCTGTTTGTTTTTTATTTTCTTAAACACCGCAACCCTACTAATGCCGAGTAATTGTGCGAGCTCGGTACTCGTAATATATTGATTCTTCATAGAACAATAATATTGTATGTTAACCATCGTGTCAATGGTTAACAAAAAATGTAGAGCGGGTAACGGGATTCGAACCCGTATGTCCACCTTGGAAGGGTGGCATAATAGCCATTATATTATACCCGCAAAGGGTTGCTTGGCGATTAAACAGGTAATCTTAAAATACGGTAATTCAGTGATTTAGTCAATTGAAAAAAAACGGGTTCAATGTAATACTGAGGCAATTGTAGTGATCATCAATACCATGGATCTGAAACGTGCACAATTCCCCCCAGAGGTAGCTATAGTCATTAATCGGCTAGAACAGGCCGGGTTCGCAGCATACGCGGTGGGCGGATGCGTGCGCGATCTGTTGCGCGGCGAGCAGCCGTATGATTGGGATGTAGCTACGGATGCGAAGCCTGAAGATATCCAACGCGTATTTCCAGAGAGTTTCTATACCAATGCTTTTGGGACGGTGGTGGTGCAGATCGGCAAAGAATTTCCCGATGCTCCGGATAATCTCAAGGAAATAGAAGTTACCACATACCGCGTGGAATCCGCATACACTGATAGCCGCCATCCGGAGGAAGTGCATTTTGTGCGCGACATTGCGGAAGATCTCGCGCGGCGCGACTTTACTATCAATGCCATGGCATTGCGCTGGACGCAGGGAAAACCGGAATTGCTGGATCCTTTTTGCGGTGCTGCAGACCTAGAGCGGCATGTCATCAAAGCGGTTGGCAAGCCGGATGAGCGCTTCACTGAAGATGCGTTGCGTCTGATGCGCGCAGTGCGCTTAGCTACACAGCTTGATTTTACTATAGACGAGCGAACGCTTGGGTCAATAAAAAAGAATGCTGGACTCTTGCGCAATATTTCCGCTGAGCGCGTGCGCGACGAGTTGATGAAGATCATAGCGCTTGATCGCGCGGAAGACGGCGTGCGCCTTTTAGAAAGTGCGGGGCTGCTGCACTATATTATCCCTGAATTGGAAGAAGGTATAAATGTAGCGCAAAACAAACATCATATTTATACCGTCTGGGAGCATAATGTTCGGTCGCTCGGCTATGCCGTACAGTATCATAATAATGCTGATGTGCGGCTTGCATCACTGCTCCATGACATCGCGAAACCCCGCACAAAGCGCGGCGAAGGGGAGTACGCAACGTTTTACGGCCATGAGGTAGTTGGCGCGCGCATGGCAAAAGAGATTTTGCGCCGGCTAAAGTTTCCGCATCATACACTGGATAAAGTAGTTCTCCTTATTCGCTACCATTTGTTTTATTATAATGTTGGCGAGGTGACGGAAAGTTCTGTCCGGCGGCTCGTGAATAAGGTTGGCGAGGAAAATATTGCCGATCTGGTGGCATTGCGCGTTGCAGAGCGCAAAGGATCCGGCACGCCCAAAGCAAAGCCGTATAAGCTCCGGCATCTGGAATTTATGGTGGAGAAGGTGCTGCGCGATCCGATCAGCGTAAAGACCATGGCAGTGAATGGCAGTGATCTGATGCAATGTCTTGGCCTTGCTTCCGGACCAAAAATAGGGTTATTATTGAATGCGCTCTTTGAGGAGGTGCTTGACGATTCAGCAAAAAACAACAAAGATTACCTTATATGCCGCGCAGGAGAATTGCAGGATCTTTCAGAAGATACATTACGAGCGCTCGCACAGAAAGGCAAAGAGAAAATGCAAAAACGGGAAGAAGCAGAATTGGGAACGATCAAGAAAAAGCATTTTGTAGAGTGAGCATATGCGGGGAATAGTATAATGGCAGTACGCGGCCTTCGGGTGGCTGTAGTCCGGGTCCGACTCCCGGTTCCCCGACATTGAGCAGGATCAGGTAGAACACTCTTTATGGTGTATGCTATGCCGCAGAATGTGTGCAAGCATTTGAATATCACTATTCGTGGCACCGTACAGGGCGTGTTCTTTCGCAATTCAGCAAAACAAGAAGCAGACAAGCTGGGCATCACGGGATTTGTGCGCAATGAGTCGGATGGTAGTGTATATAGGGAAATAGAAGGAACAGAGCGCCAAATCTGGGTATTTTTGGCGTGGTGCAATAATGGCTCGTTGCTTGCACGGGTTAAAGATATGCAATACGTAGAGGAAAAAATTCTGCAAAACTTTACTAGATTTGCTATACAGTAATAAAAATGAAAAAGCAATCAGACAATAGCAATGATGAATTTGCGCGCGCATACCGGTCACTTAATGCTGAACAGCGTGAAGCAGTGGATGCGCTTGAGGGCCCCGTGATGGTGGTTGCCGGTCCCGGCACAGGAAAAACCCAAATGCTCACCTTGCGCATAGCGCATATTATCCGCCAGGGTGCAGCGAATCCGGAAAATATCCTCGCCCTTACCTATACTGAGGCGGGTGTTGCAGCTATGCGCGAGCGCCTGGCA
>JAJYZQ010000014.1 GCA_021799835.1 bacterium
CTGCGTGATGTCATTACTGCGCTTGATAATCTATGCGCGCGCGGTGTTATCGCAACGGATGGGGGGCTCTATTTTTTTCCTGAACATCAGAGGTTGGCACGTGCGCGGATCCCGCAGCAAAAGCTTGCCGATGAAAAGTGGAGCATATTCTTGCGCGATATGAAAATTCTTGCGCGATTGCCCTTTGTGGAATTGGTCATGGCAAGCGGATCATTGGCACTGGGCAATGTGAGTGCGGAGAGCGACTTTGATATTCTCATTGTTGCGCGTGACGGACAGATCTGGACGACACGCCTGATCACGGCAGGGATCTTGCAGTTCTTTGGAAAGCGGCGGCACGGGACAGTGACGCGCGACCGTATTTGCCTCAATCATTTTGTGACGGCAAGCTCTCTCCACATTCCGTACAAGAGCATCTATACCGCTTCCAGTTATGCGCACCTGATCCCGCTCATTGACAAAGGAAATTTGTTCGGCGCGTTTATGGCGCAAAATTCCTGGATAGACCAATGGGTGCCGTTCGGGCGAACATTTTCCGGCAATAATCAAAAGACCACTTGTGTGCAACGCATTATTGGCGTGCAGCATACCGCTTCCGTATCATCTTCTGTCTCAGAACTATTTTCTGAGTTTTTAGAGCGTATTGCTCGCACGATCCAGAAAAGCCGCATAAGCCATAATCCCTTGAGTAGCTTGAGCGGTGGGCGGGTGATGATAACCGATGCCGCACTGGAGTTTCATCCCTCATCACAAGAAGGGGAGATTATTGCAGCGTATGCGCACACGATGGAGCGCTTCGGCATTCGCGGCATACGGCAAGAGCGCGACTCCGGCTTGTACTGAGGTGCTCTCGAAGTGCTTGTATTGACAATCCACTCTGCAGCATTATAATACTACATTAGCAGTCACTGGTCATGATTGCTAACCGTTGCCATTCAATATAGTTTATGGCGACCGTATCAGATAATAATTGCAGTATTATGCGTACACATGTTACTCCCTTGCGCGACTATGTACTGTTAGAGCCGGTTAAGAATGAAGAAAAAACAAAAACCGGCATTTTGCTTCCTGCAACGGCTTCCAAAGAGCGCCCCGAACAAGGGAAAGTGGTGGCCGTGGGAACAGGAAAAGTATTGGATAACGGGCAGGTGAGAAAGCCCGAGGTAAAGAAGGGCGATCTCGTCATTTTTAGTAAGTATGGTCCGAATGAAATAAAGGTTGATGATAAAGAATACTTGATCGCGCGGGAAGACGATATCCTAGCGATCATTGAGCAGTAATTCGTATACTATGCCAAAACAAATCAAATTTAATGAACATGCCCGCCGCGCATTACAGCGCGGTGTGGATAAACTTGCTGATACCGTCAAGGTAACCCTCGGCCCCAAGGGCCGGAACGTAGTGCTTGATCGCGGTTATGGCTCGCCGATCATCACAAAGGATGGTGTCACTATTGCCAAAGAAATAGATCTAGAAGATAAGCTGGAAAATATCGGTGCGAGCATTGTAAAAGAAGCGGCATCCAAGACTGCGGACATCGCCGGTGATGGCACCACCACGGCAACCCTCTTAGCGCAATCTATGATTCGCATCGGCCTTAAAAACGTGACGGCCGGCGCTAACCCTATGGCGATCCGCCGCGGAATAGAGTTCGCGACGCGCGAAGTGGTAATGCATCTGAAAGGCATTTCCAAACCGGTTGCCGGTAAAGCAGAAATAGAACAGGTGGCAACCATTTCCGCCCAAGACAAGGAGATTGGCAAGCTGATCGCCGATATTATGCAGGAAGTCGGACAGGACGGTGTGATTACAGTGGAAGAAGCGCAGACTGTTGGCCTCTCTAAAGAAGTCGTGGAGGGGCTCCAGTTTGACAAGGGTTATGCCTCACCCTATATGGTAACCGATTCGGAGCGGATGGAAGCAGTCATAGAAAAGCCGTTCATTCTCATTACCGACAAGAAGATCTCCGCGATCAGCGACATTCTCCCGCTTTTGGAAAAAATGTCCCAAGTCGGCAAAAAGAATCTTGTCATCATTGCTGATGAAATAGAGGGTGAAGCGTTGGCGACCCTAGTAGTCAATAAGCTCCGCGGCACGTTTACCTCCCTTGCTATCAAGGCGCCGGGCTTTGGCGATCGCCGCAAAGAAATGCTGGAAGATATTGCCATTGTCACCGGCGGACAGGTTATCTCCGATGAAGTGGGCTTGAAGCTGGAAAACGCAGAAGTGAATATGCTGGGTGAGGCGGACAAGATCGTGGCGAACAAGGATTACACCACGATCATTGGCGGGAAAGGAAAGAAAGCGGATATTCAGAAGCGCACTGCACAACTGAAGCTTCAGTATGAGAAATCCGATTCTGATTTTGACAAAGAAAAGATTCAGGAGCGTATTGCCAAACTTTCCGGCGGTGTCGCAGTATTGAAAGTTGGCGCTGCGACTGAAGTGGAGCAGAAAGAGCGGCAGCATCGCATTGAGGATGCACTGGCAGCCACCAAAGCCGCAGTGGAAGAGGGGATTGTCCCAGGTGGCGGTGTAGCGCTTATCCGGTGTCTGGGTATAGATGCGTTTAAGGCGGAGAAAGGAAAGAAGAACGATGACGAAATGGTCGGTGTTAATATCGTTCGTCAAGCACTGGAAGAGCCGCTCAAACAGATTGCTGCAAATGCCGGCGTAGAAGGATCGGTCATTGTGGAAGAAGTAAAGAAACTCAAGGGATCCGAAGGATACAATGCCGAAAAAGGCATTTACGAAGATCTGATCAAGGCAGGCATTGTGGATCCGACCAAGGTAACCCGCAGTGCATTGCAGAATGCTGCGTCAGTAGCTGCAATGCTTCTCACTACCGAAGCAGTAGTAACCGATCTTCCGCAAAAACAGGACAAAGCTCCCGCAGGTATGATGTCTGGCGGTATGGGCATGGGCGACGATTTGATGTAAAAAGCAAACTTTCCGGTACTGCAGTATACCCGGAACGGCCACCGCAAGATCTTGAAACTCCCGCATCATACCTGATGCGGGAGTTTTGGTAGTATATAACAATTATATTTATTTGTAACATATACAACATTATCTATGTAACTATTTACTGGTTATCAACATAGTACTATTTGTAATTAGTATTATAATATCACTAACAAGTAATTATTTATTTTTTTGTACTAGCGAGATGATGCGTATGCGCCGCATATTCCTACACACACACACACACACACACACACACACACACAACAAAACCCATTAAATGAGCAGAGCTTTCGTATCCCCAGAAAAAGCAATCCGGTGTATGCGGGATTGCTTTTTCTGGTTGCGACGATACTGCTCGGCTCTTTTCTTGCTGTCCGCCTCTCCTATGCTGCCTGGTCTGAACCTTCCGTAGCTCCTCCCGGCAACAATACCAACCCTCCCCTAGATACCTCATCAACCAGCCAAAACAAGACCGGTGCATTAACCGTTGGCTCTACAACCAACTATACTGCCGTTGGTATGTATGCGCCCATCTACTATGATGCAAACAATACGAGCTACTATCTCCAGCCGTCCAATCCTAGCACATCCGCAGTATTTGCCGGTAATGTTGCTGCTGGTGGAGCGACAATCACGGGAAATACCAGCATATTGGGTACGTTAGATATGAATAACGATTCTATCACCAACCTTGCCAATCCCGTCAACGCCCAAGATGCTGCCACAAAATCCTATGTAGATGCCGCAAGCAGTGGTGGGAGTGATGCCTCAAACAGTATGACTGCAAATAGCGGCATGTATGAGAATAAAATAATAGCAATGAACCCACCTGCCGCATATACCGAAATATGCTTCAAAAACGGTGCTACATACTATGATATCCATGCTGCGGGAGCAGCAACCGGAGGAGGCAACTGCTCAGTGGGTGATACCGGCTATATCATTGAAGATGCGGTACGCTCAACTGCATACTTTACTACCGCAAAACAAGTATGCACAGAAAACAATATGCGTCTCCCCGAACCCTATGAATGGCAATTAGCCTGTATGAATGCATCTACCTGGGGCTTAAGCAGTATGGGTACCCAATGGGAATGGGCATCTAATTTTACCCTTCCCATGTACTACAGCAGCTCCATCGGTGTTGGTGCGGCGGTATTTGGCACCAGTGGTTGTGGTTACGCTGACTGGGCCTGGTTAGGCAACAATATCGGCAACCAGTACAGCGGCAATTATCGCTGTGCCCGCTAGTTCGTTCCGCCCCGCCCGGGGCGGGGCGGATTATCCCCGTCTGCCTGCTAGTAGGCAGACGGGGTTGATCATTTGAATAATGGGTACAGCGGCTCACTGGTCACTAACTATGCATACATCATCAATGCTCGGACAAAATATTAAAAAATATCGCAATAAGCTGCGAATCTCTCAAGATACGCTTTCCAAGTATGCGGATTTGACCGTCATCACCGTGATCAATGTAGAATCCGGCAGAACAGCAAATCCTACTATCTCCACGGTAAAAAAATTAGCGGATGCGCTGGGAGTAAGTATAGATGATCTGATGAAATAAACTAAAACTATCAACTATGAAGAGTACATCCGCATTCACTCTCATTGAACTTCTCATTGTTATTCTTATCATCGGTATCCTTGCTGCAATGATCGTAATGTCGGTAGTACAGGCATCTGCCAAAGCTCGGGATGTGAAGCGCCAGCAAGACCTGAAGAATGTACAGAAAGCATTAGAGATGTATTACACGACTAATGGCAATTATCCATCTACAAACAATGCGTGGTGGGGAAATTGTTCTTATTATGGCTCACATCCAATATCTGGATCAACTGGCTATATTCCAAATCTTGCACCGACTGATATTTCTTCCCTCCCGCTTGATCCGCGGCAGGGCATTGATTGTGCAGGAGCAACAAATACTGGTGCCTGTTATGTTTATGAATCAGATGGCACGAATTACAAAATTATGGCGTTAAGAACAGTAGAAACAACACTCCCGACCGCAACAAATTATCTTGAGAATTTTTGGGATCCGTATCGCGGTACCGGTGGTAGCGGGAATAACTCTGCCCCTGCTACCTGTACTTACTCCCTCTTTACCCCGGGAGCAAAGAATTGGTAGATATTATGCTATGGCGCGCTATGACCATCTTCCCATATATAAATTGGGGTATGACTTTTGTTTGGCTGCTGAACAGTACTGCAAAAAGTTTCCTCAGTATCATAAATATACGTTAGGCGCCGAAATCCGATCGGGAGCACATAACCTTTTGTTACTTATTGTAGCGGCAAACACCACGCAGACGAAGCGCAACACTTTGGAGCGGCTACGATTGGTGCTTGATCAGGAGAAAATTTTGCTCCGCTTAGCATTTGATCTACGTTGTTGGGAAAGCTTTCATCAGTACGAGCGGCTTTCAGAAATGGTAGTCAATCTGAGCAAACAAAATGAAGGATGGCTCAAAAAATATGGCGGATGAAACACTATTTACCTTCAGAAATATCTACAACGCATATATTGACTGCCGGAAGAAAAAACGCAATACCGCAAATGCATTAAAGTTTGAATTACAGCTGGAAGATAATCTCTGGTCGCTTGTGTATGATCTGCAACAGAAGATCTATCAACCCGGCAGATCAGTATGTTTTGCAGTAAAGGAACCAACTATCCGAGAAGTATTTGCTGCAGATTTCAAGGATCGGGTCGTGCATCACCTGTTTGTGCGCGCCATAGAACCGTACGTTGAGCGCTTGTTCATTTATGACAGTTACGCATGTCGCAAAGGGAAAGGAACATTATTTGGCATGCATCGGATGCAAAAATTTATCCGGCAGATCCAGAACCAAGATCCGAGAGGATACAAAGATTGGTGGTATCTCAAAGCTGATATTACCGGTTTTTTTATGCACATTGACCAAGATATACTGTATCGGTTGGTTAAAATACACATACGGCGTATGGCTGTATCCTCGCAACAGAAACGAGAACTGCTCTGGCTCGCGCAGTTATTTATTTACCACGATCCCACACAAAATTTTGTGGTAAAAGGCAAACGCTCATTGTTGTCTCTGGTGCCGCGCCAGAAATCACTGTTTTTTAGCGAGGAGAAGCAGGGATTGCCAATAGGGAATTTGACCTCACAATTTTTTGCCAACATCTATCTCAACGAGCTTGATCAATTTGTAAAAAGAACACTGCGCTGCAAATTTTACGGCCGATATGTAGATGATTTTTTTCTGATTGACAAGGATAAAAAGCAGATTATGCGGTGGAAGAGGGAGATAGAAAAGTTTCTTTATGACGCATTATATGTGCAGCTCCATCCGCGGAAGTTTACTATTCAACGATTGAATTATGGCATTGATTTTGTGGGATTTTTTGTAAAACCCTATCGGGTATATCCGCGGAAAAGGATTATGCGGGCATTCAAAAACAAAGTATTCATTATTGATTATCATACGCAAAGTTCCGGAAAGCTTTCTGTTCATCACAAGAATTCATTGAATGCTTCTTTAGGGTACTTTGCGCACGTCAATGCGCGCCGTTTTCTCGCTCAGGTAACAACAAAATATCCTTGGGTACATCAGTATGCCAAGGATATTTTCACGAACTAGCGGGCACAGCGATAATTGTTGCTGTTCTGGTTGCCGTTATTGTTGCCTAACCAGTTCCAGTTAGCGTAATTACAACCACTGTTGCCAAATATCGCCGCACCAACACCGTTGTTGCTGCTGTTGTACATGGGAAGGGTACTCTTTTGGCGCTCAAACACCAATGCAAAAAAAGAAATAGTTTTGCGTGGTTATCATATCCCTATATCCGCGGCGTATAGGAGGCCAAAACCTAGTTCGTTGGTAGGCGCGCTTTCTCTTGCTGAAGCGGGAGAAATTCAAGCCGCTGGTAGTATAGCACAATTATTTTCTGAGGGCATACTATATTGTCACCAGGCAACCTTTGTTTTAGTATTAAGGTGTAGATCCTGAAGCAAATTCAGGATGATAGAAAGAAAAAGATTCGGTAGCTGTTTTCTTATGTCTAAAATAATTATTGCCCTATTGATCGGCGCTGTAGTGTTGGTGGGCGCAGTGGGTGGATATTTTACTGTTGCGCTGGTTTCTCCCGTTTCTCAATCCAAGCCGGCGCTCTTTGTCATCAATAAAGGCGAGGGTTCGCGGGAGATTGCAAGCTCTTTGGCGCGGGCAGGCATTGTGCGCAATGCTGCAGTGTTTTTGATGTATGCCTATCTTTCAGGGAAATCCGAGCGCATGCAGGCAGGGACGTATGAATTTTCTTTCCCTATAACGCCACTTGATGTTTTGAATGATCTCGTGCAAGGGAGAACACAGACAGAGATCAAGGTAACATTTCCCGAGGGAGTAACAGTGGATGATATTGCGCAGCTTCTTGCGGCGAATCATATTGTCACATCTGCTTCTGATTTTTCTGATTATCACTTCACTGCGGCAGATATTCAAGAGCTGCGGCAGAAGT
>JAJYZQ010000015.1 GCA_021799835.1 bacterium
CCCGCAATCCTTCAGCGTAGGGTGCGAAAGAATAATACAAAATAAGGGAGATTCCGCGCCCTTGTTCAGAGTGGTTTATTTTAATTTGTCAAAACAATATGGAAATCGTACTGACTGCAGGAGTGGGGAATGGTCCTACCGCACTTGCCGCATTTGATGGTGCGTTGCAGGATGCCGGCATTGCAAATTACAACCTGATCCCTTTGAGTTCGGTCATTCCTATTGGTGCGCGCATCGTGGAGCGCCGGCCAGAGCATCGCCCGGATCACTATGGTTGGAGATTGTATGTTGTATTAAGTGTAGCGCATACGAAACATAGCGGTGCAGCGTATGCAGGTCTGGGTTGGATGCAAACAAAAGACGGAAGGGGATTGCTGGTGGAGCATCACGGCGGCTCTGCTGAGGAAGTGCATCAGCGCATCACCTCATCATTAACGCATATGCGGAAGGGCCGTGCTTATCAGTACGGTGATAGCGCAGAAAAAATAATTGGCACGACTGCTGACCGTATGCCATCTTGTGCAGTGGTCGCTGCAGTATTTCAGGCGCAAAACTGGGCATATGCGCACCGCTGATCATACTACAGGAAAAATACATAAACTATATATGCATACATAATTATGCATTGGTAAAGTTGACAGTATTCATTTCCCTTGATTTAATGAACATAGCATTCACGCTTCGCTGAATATTGTTTTATGACACAGCGTTATTGGCTAGAATCATACTGGGGCATTACATTTTACGATTCAATGGATCGGAAAGTATTAATTTGAAGTAATGGAGGGCAGCCGTCGTGCTGCCTTTTTTGTTGGCTATGGCACTGAAAGAATTGCTTACTCCGCTACGCGTTATCACGCCAATCATCGGCAAAGCAGATAAAAGATCCGCAGAACCTTTGGCGCAAGATGCAGTGGTGAAAGAATTGGAAAAGGTCAGCAAAGAGATTGACCCTATCATTGTGAGCATTTTGTCTCACAACATTAAAGATGCGCATCTTCGTGAAGCAGTGATATACCAAATGCTCGCCGGTGGCAAGCGCTTGCGCCCGGCACTCGCACTGTTTAGCGCCCGCGCATGCGGCGGCAAAGCCAATGATACGCTCAACGCTGCGGCAGGATTGGAAATATTGCATAACTATACGCTCATTATTGATGACATCATTGATAACAGCGTTATTCGCCGAGGGAAGCCTACCGTGTGGAATAAATATGGCACCAATATCACGCAGTGTTTAGGAATCTATTATGCTGCGGGCATATTCCGGGCAGCAGAGCTCTCGCCGCACGGACAGAAGATCAGCAGGATATTTTCCGAGACTATGAAAACCGTATCCGAAGGTGAGGTGCTGGATATTTTGATGGAGGAAACGCCGAAAGACGAGCCATACATCAAAGCAAACCGTCCGGAAAAGATCAGTGTTGAGGATTATTTCCAGATGGTCAGTAAAAAAACTGCCGCGTTGTTGGAAGCGTCGTGCCATGTAGGCGCGGTATGTGCGGAGGCGGGGGACAAAGAAACTCAGGCCTTGCGGGACTTTGGTTATAGTATTGGCATTGCATTTCAGATTCAGGATGATATCCTTGATATGTTCGGCGATGAAAAAAAATTCAATAAAAAGATTGGCAAGGACATTCAAGAGCATAAGCGCGGAAACATTGTTATTCTCTACGCGACGAGTGAATTGAAGGGAGAGCGCAAAAATAGGCTGATGGACATTCTGCACAGCATAACGCCGAGTGATCAAGAGATCGCTGAAGCGCTGGACATTATCAAAAGCACTACAGCGCTCGGCAAAGCAAAAAGCCTGGGGGAAAAATTTGTGGAGAAAGCAAAAGCCAGCTTAAATGTATTGCCAGATAACACGTATCGTTCTATGCTGAATATGCTTGCGGATTTCATTCTTTCGCGAGAAAAGTAATCAGGAGAGCATAATGCTTATATAATACGCGGGCACAATATCACTGTAATCTGAACATCTATGAAATTTTTCCATAAACTCCTTACCTACAAGACAAAAAACATCTTTGATTTTATTGATATTTCTGACGATGTAATCTAGGCGGTAGAAGAAAGTGGCATACACAATGGATTGGTGAATGTGCAAACTATGCATACGACCGCGAGCATTGTGGTTAATGAGAACGAGCCACTTCTTTTGGAAGATCTGAAAGAACATTTGGAAGGCATTGCATCACAGCACGGCGCATACCGGCATGATGATTTTACGATCCGCACCGTCAATATGTGTGATGATGAGTGTGCAAATGGTCACGCACACTGTAAGGCAACGCACTTGAGCGCAAACGCCACATTAAATTTAATCGGCGGGAAATTGCAGCTGGGCCAGTGGCAGCGTGTGCTCTTCGCGGAGCTTGATCGCTCTCGCGAACGGAAAGTCCAAATAGCAATCTTGGGAGAGTAACATTCTCTCATTTCACTATAAAAATCCGATCACGCTAAATGGCAAAGGCCCCGCTTGTGCGGGGTCTTTGCTTCCAGAAAAAATATGGGGCATTATATGCCGAGTTGTTCGTGAACGCCTTGCATCGCATGCAGCGTTATCTCTGCCAGTTCTTCCACGCTCAGTCCTAGCATTTCGGGCGTTTCATTAATGATCGCACGTGAGACACCGCGCGCAAAGGATTTTTCCTTGAATTTTTTCATAATGGAACGGACGGAAAGATCGGCAATCTTGCGGGAAGGCAACACCATAACCGCAGCGGTGACGAGTCCGGTCATTTCTTCGGTGCTATAGAGCGCCTTATCCATAAGCTCATGCGGACGTGCGGTTCCGAGATAATTATGTGCCCGGATCGCGCGGATGATCGCATCATCACATCCTTGAGCGCGCAGGATCTCCGCAGCTACCTCGGTATGTCTTTCCGGCTGGTCTGTGGTTTCTTCCCAATCCATATCATGCAAAAGTCCCGCAATACCCCACTGACCCGCATCAGCGCCAAATTTTTCCGCGAGTGATCGCATCAGTGCTTCCACCGCCAGTGCATGGCGGATATTTGCTGGATTTTTTATGTGGAGATTGAGCAAATGCCATGCTTCGTTCCGGTCCATAGGTGATGGTTTTCTAATGGTATGTCCATAGCGTAGCACACTTTTCAAATTCTTAAATAACCTGGTTTGACAAAACATTCTTTGTACTGCCTTGACGAAGTGAACAAGCATAAAATATGTTTGTCTGTTTGCGCAAAATATGAGAAAATAAATGCGTCACTGTTATCTATTATGTATGCGTTATGAAAATCATTAAAAATTTTGCAGATCTGGCAAAAACGCCCGGAAGGTCAGATGCATTGACTATTCTTGAGGCGGGCTTCCGCGCCATCAATACCAAGGAAGTTATTCGCAAAGCTGTACACCTGACTGATCATCATCTCGTTATTCAAGGCAATAACTTTAATTTAGCTTATTATAAGCGCATATTTATCGTTGCCATCGGGAAGGCCGGTCTGGACGCTGCAATAGCGCTGGAAGAAGTGCTGGGCGACAAGATCTATCGCGGCGTGGTGCTGTCTAACAAAACGGCGACATTCACCCGTATGCAGTCATTTATGATGACGCATCCGCTGCCGAGCTTGTCTAATACGCAGGCAACCGAAGAGCTGGTGAATATGCTGAAAGAAACGAAAGAAGACGATCTGGTCATTGCAGTGATCTCCGGCGGAGGATCAGCGATGCTCTGTTATCCGTATGCGCTAGAGTGCCAGCAGGGGCAGGAGCTTTATGAAGCGTCTATTAAATACGGCATCAATATCTACGACCTCAATTTGCTGCGCAAGCATACCTCGGAAGTAAAGGGCGGCGGCATAGCGATCGCGGCATATCCGGCGACCGTTGTGGGGCTGGTATTTTCAGATATTCCGGGAGATGCAGCAGAGATCGTCGCATCCGGCCCCACGTATCGCGACACGACAACTATTGCCGATGCACAGAAAGTCGCTGACAAATATAGCATAAAAAAATTGCAGATGAGAGAGACGGTTAAAGACGATAAATATTTTAAAAAGGTGACCAATATCCTGGTCGCATCAAACATACTTGCGCTTGAAGGGATGCAACAAAAAGCAAAAGAACTGGGATACGCTGCGGATATCTGGAAAGCGGATGTCAATGACACGGCACAGCACTTTGCGCAGCAATTTGCCGCGATGGGCAAAAAGAAATCGGTTGTGCTTGCAGGCGGTGAGACCGTGGTGCACGTGGATCACCCGGGGCGCGGCGGCAGAAATTTGAATGTAGCGCTGTATAGTTTGCCGCTATTGCGGGAGGGGCAGATCGTTATTTCCGCGGCGAGCGATGGGCGGGATAATACGGATGCTGTGGGCGCTATAGCGGACACGATTGCTCGCGACAAGGCAAAAGACCTGCACCTTGATGCGGATAAATATTTGCGGGAAGGAAACAGCTATATATTCTTTGAAGAGTTGGACGACCTCATCTTCACCGGCGTAACTGGCTCAAATGTTTCCGACATTATGCTTACACTGGTAGAATGATAAATGTAGTATTTGAAAATAATCTTTAAGTATGCCTCATTTGACCGCCATTCATGCGCGAGAAATATTGGACTCGCGAGGAAATCCTACAGTAGAGACCGTAGTAGCGCTGGACGATGGAAGTACGGGCATATTCGCCGTACCCTCAGGTGCAAGCACCGGTGCTAAAGAAGCGTTGGAGCTGCGTGACAATGACCCGACGCGGTTCGGCGGCAAAGGGGTGCTTACGGCGGTTGCAAACGTAAATGAAAAAATAGCGCCCGCACTGATGGGTAAAGAAGTGACCGGCCAAAAAGAGTTGGACGATGCAATGATCGCATTGGACAGCACGCCAAACAAGTCATCACTCGGTGCAAATGCCATACTATCGGTCAGCGTTGCTGCTGCATTAGCAGGTGCAGCATCGCGAAAACAAGAACCGTATGTATATATCCATGATCTGTTCGGTGGCACGATGAATATGCCGCTGCTCTTTTTTAATGTCATTAACGGCGGCAAGCATGCCGCAGGGCGCCTTGCCTTTCAAGAATATATGCTCTGTCCGCAAACAGAGTCCGCCGCGGAAAGCGTGCAGGCTGCAGCAACGCTTCTGCACGCACTGAAAGCTCATTTGGTCAAAATATATGGACCATTCTCAGCGAACATTGGCGATGAAGGCGGATTTGTGCCGGATATTGCGGATTGCCAGGAGCCATTTGCGATTCTTGCAGAGGTAGTGAAGAATTCCGGCATCACTCTGCCAATGAAGTTTTCTGTGGACGCCGCGGCAAACAGTTTTTTTAGCGATAATGCCTATGCGGTAAACAGCACACCAATGGCTGCCGAGCAACTGATGGCATATTATCGTGATATAGCAGAAAAATTTCCCCTGCTTTTTATAGAGGATCCGTTTAATGAGAATGATACAGGACATTTTGCACAACTCTTTGCAGCAGTGCGAGATAATGCATTCGTGGTAGGGGATGATCTCACGGTCACCAACACTGCGTACATTAAAAATGCCATAGACGCAGATGCTGCCGGCGGATTTATCATTAAACTGAATCAGATCGGCACACTTTCGGAAACACTGGATGCCATCAGAATGGTCCAGCAAAACGGCCGGCATCCCATCATCTCGCATCGGAGCGGCGAGACGAATAGTGATTTCATTGCTGATCTCGCGGTGGGCACGGGTGCTTACGGCATCAAGGCAGGCGCTCCGCAGCGCGGTGAGCGCGTTGCTAAGTATAACCGCTTCCTTGCCTTGGAACAGTTGCTGAAGAAATAGAATATTGGAGATTTCTCGCTCTTGCTCGGAATCCCCAATATTTTCCTGTCATTCCGGTATGCCGGCTTGTCCTTCCATAGCTTTGCCTTGCTATGCCACAACCTCGGCGAAGGATGGACAAGGGTGGGTAGTGAGAACAACAAAAGAACCAGAACAGCAGGGCGTGTTATAATACATCATTACTAGTGTTTATTACTTATGCAAAAGAAAACAAAAATTGTTGCGACCATTGGTCCGGCGTCCGCGGCGCCAGAAACTATCAGCGAATTATTGCGTGCCGGCGCAAATGCCTTCCGGCTTAATTTTTCTCACGGCACGCATAAGGATCATCAGCATCTCGCTGATGCGATCCGTGAAGCCGAGCGACAGTCCGGCCTTGCGGCAGCACTCATTGCGGACGTAAGCGGTCCGAAGATCCGTGTCGGCGAATTGCAAGATGGAAAAATAGTATTGCAAAACGGCCAAGACATCACGCTGACCGCAGAGCCGATCGTCGGCACAGCACAAAAGATCAGTGTCACGATGCCGGAGATCATCCAGCATGCCACAGAAGGAGAAAAGCTTTTGCTTGATGATGGCACCAAAGAGCTTGCAGTAAAAAATAAAACGGAAAACGAGCTCGTATGTGCGGTGGTTGCTGGCGGAGAGCTGCTCGCGCATAAAGGCATCAATGTGCCCGATATGGATCTGGGTGTGGCGGCATTTACGGATAAGGATCGCGAAGATCTCGCGTTTGCGCTCACTCTGGGCATTCGGTTCGTAGCGGTTTCTTTCGTGGAACGACAGGAAGATATTGCCGCCGTGCGTAACTTCCTCCGCGAACATCACGCAGAGCACGTGAATATTATTGCAAAAATTGAGCGCAAGCGTGCGCTGGATAATGTAGATGGCATTATTGCAGCAAGTGACGCAGTAATGGTGGCGCGCGGAGACCTTGGCGTTGAAATTCCTTTTGATGAAGTTCCTGCGTACCAGAAAGAAATTATTAACAAAGCGAATGCTGCATCAAAGACCGTTATCGTAGCTACGCAAATGTTGGAATCAATGACTGACCACGAGCGCCCGACGCGTGCGGAAGTGACGGATGTATACAACGCCGTACTGGATGGTGCGGATGCTGTGATGCTTTCAGAAGAAACGGCAATGGGTAAATATCCTGTTGCCGCCGTGCAAGCAATGGCAGAAATTGCGCAGCAGGCAGAAAAGCAATACGCCGCTTTGCCGCTCAAAGATGATTTTATGATTATGAGCGACGATCCGGAAGATGTATTAAGTTTGAATACTTGTATGATCGCTGAGCGTGCTGGCGCATGTGCGATCATTGCGCTGACCGCATCTGGCCGCACAGCGCGGATGATGAGCCGCCACAAGCCACATCAAGCGATCATTGCGCTGAGCCCCAATGCTGATGCAATAGAGTCGCTGCGCATCAGTTGGGGCGTAGAAGCATACGCATTTCCGGAAATGCCGGAAAATGTTGAGCAAGCAATTGCTGCCGCAAAAACATTCGTGCAAAAAAAT
>JAJYZQ010000016.1 GCA_021799835.1 bacterium
GCCAAAGAAGATTGACCCTGGGCATTGTTTGCAGCACCAGAGAGGGTTGCTTGCAGTGTACCAGCAGTAATGTCTGTTCCTGCTGTGTCAATAGTGTCTGCATAGACACCGATGGTGTCGGTGGTTCCTGCAGGGATCACCAAAGATGAGCCAAGCTGGAAGGTCAGTGCAGCACCAGTCCAATTCTGGGTGGTGCCAATCTGTCCGCCGTTCACGGTCAAGTGAACATTAGCCAAATGACCGTTGGTACCATTATTAAAACCATTCGCCGTGAAGTTCACATTCAAGCTGGAGATCTTCATCGCTTCTCCGTATGCCGTGAAGGTGTACTGTGCAATTTCAGTGTTGGAAGTGCCGCCCGTGATGGTAGTACCATTGAAGGACGGATCAAGATTGACTACAACCTGTCCAGCATTGATGGTCTGAAGACCGCTTGCAGCAGGAATGCCAGTCGGCAATACCGCTACATTGTAGTTGGAGTCAACTACCTGCAGATCTGCAGCGTTCTCAATGGAGAAGCTGACGCTTCGGTTGGAACCACCAATGATGTTACCTTGCAAGGTCAGTGTGCTTGCACCGGTATTCAAGGTGACAGGACTGCTGGAGAGGTCAAACACCACAGAACCGTCTGTACCGACGTTCGCGGTGCTGCCCACCTGCGTGCCGTTTACATAGAGACCCAAGCTCTGGATATCAGTGGTTGCCACTGACCCAATTTCCTGGAATCTTACGTAAGAAAGTTTTACTGGGCGCTGTCCTACCGTCAAGGTATCTCCCCAGAAGGTATAGTTGGTTGTGCCCGCATTTACATTGCTCGCAGCAACGGAGTTATTTGCACCAACCGCTACGGTTGCCAATGTTCCGGTTGCAATACTTACCACACCGCTTGCCAACGGGAATGTTCCGTTCACTGCGGTTGCATTGGAAGTGACTGCGGTTGCGGAAGCCAGTTCAACGCCAACCGATTGTCCGCCGGCAGCTGCATCAACATCAGCTTTGACCGTAATGGTCGTGCTGCTGTTGGGCGCTACGGTGAACAAGCCGCTCGTGTTGGAGAAAGTTACCGTGCCGTTTGACACATTCGCCGCATCGGTGATGCGGGTATTTCCATTGTACAAGTAAACGTTGTCCAAGGAAGTGTCGGCGGAAAGGCCGGTTCTGGTCAATACCACCTGCGTTACCGTATCAGTGGATGAGTCGCCATTGGCGAAAGTGTAGCTTCCCAATGCCGCTGCCGCCTGACCGGCTACGACTGCCGTAGAGGACGGCGCTGCCGCCGTTACGGTCAATCCTGCCTGTGCGGTAGGAGTAGTCGGGGTAGTGGTACTGGAACAGTTGGTAGAAGTGAGATCACTACCGGTCGGGTAGTAATTTGCTTCTTGCTGATTTACGGTAAACACCTGATTCCAATTATATCCGCAGGAGACGAAGTCCGAAGCGGTCATATTGAGCCAGTGCTTAGTCGCTGTTCCGTCAGCATTTTCAGTTACGGAGTATACAGGAGCTGTGCCTGCTACTCTGTACAGATCAGAAGTGGTGTAGGAATCAAGCGTTGCTTGATCTACGCTCTGGATATTGTTCCAAGAGAGGTTCTGATACATATTGAACACTGCTGGGTTGAATATGTGTCTCTTGTATCCTTCGGCGTTGACCACATAAACCTTGATGCCGTCTGGACCTCTGATTAATGTGCCGTCTGGCAAAGATGCCGCATTGGCAACCTGAGGCGCCAACGCAACTGCAAAGCCGGACAACCACACCAAGGTAGTCATCGCGAGACCAATGGCGAACACTTTTTCAAGCTTCGCGCGGATCTTTCGCGTGATTAAGGGTTTATCCATACTTAACATTACGATCTTAGCAAAAGTTAGTTATTGCTTCTGCTAAGACAACTAATAATTAATTGTACAATCATTTTTGTTGTTGAAAGAAAAAATGGAGAAGGCCGTTCTTCACATTTAAAGAGGAAGGATGATAGATCCTTTTCCTTAAAAAGGCAATCGACCCGACCATACTACTTGTTTACCCTATGACGTCTCCATTTCTCTCAAAGTGTACTCGGGGATCTTACAGCTTTCGCTGTTTGCTGGTCTGTAGCACAACATTTTGCGCTCCCACAACCTTGTACAACATTCATTTTCTGAATTTCTGATTATTCTGCGTATTATGTTGTCAAAGACCCATCCGCTTACTTTTGTCATCCTGAATTTACTTGTCCCGCTGTGGCGGTGATTTCAGGATCTATAACTCTTTCTAACTAAACGGAAATGGCTTTCTTCAAACAGCCCTCTTCGGTGCGCTTAAAGAAAATCATTTCCGTTCACCATGTCCTTTGTTTTCAATGCACGACTGCGAGGCCTTCGCCCGCAGTCCAATAAATATTCTCCATTATACCACATCATTGCGTACCAGGCAACAATATGCTTTACCAGTCTACTGCATCTCAGTAAAACTGTAAAGAGGCAAATTGTTTTCTCAATTTTACCGCAACGTGCAACGTAAAGTCAACAGAGTAAAATCGCCACCAGTATGTGCAGCTTATTTTTTCTGTGCTGTTCTTGGTTTGCCGGGGGAGGCAACTTGGCGCGATCCGAGAATCACAGGTGCTGTAAGGTCGCCATGAGATTTTGATTCACCACAATTTTTAACGGGAGATGACCTTCCTTCTTTGGTGTCATTCCTGCCTACCGGCAGGCAGGCCTGCGAAAGCGGGAATCTCAAAAAAAGGATGGGCGAGAAACGACTGCAATGGCGATAACAAATCCGCAATAACTACGATTGAGTGGAGTGAGCGGGTGCGATGAAGTACAACATTTTTCTCGCCGCTTTTTCCTTGCCCACGATCTGCTGTTCTTGCATAGCATTCAAGTAGCGGATGATCGTCCGCCGGTCGCATCGGACTTTTTTGCCCAGAGCTTCGGCAGTCATCTTGTTCACGGAAAGCACTGCAATTATTTTCTTGAATGTCTGCTCTTTGCGAAGCGAGTGATCGGAAAGTTCTGGTTCTTTTTTTTCGGGCTTTTTGGATTTTCCGGAAACCTGAGCAGCGGTTTTCTGTTTCGGGTTATTGCCGGCAACGCTGTTTGATTTTTTTACCGCGTTCGTCGCGGCAGAAGAATTATTTTTTCGCCCGGCTTTTTCATCGCCTGCAGAAAAAATATTTTCCGGTAAAAAACCAATTTCCGGTTTCGCCAATTTTTTTTGTTTTGCGGAAGTTTTTTCTGCGGTAATTTCTCCGGAAAAATTTTCTACCGTTGCCAGAATTTTTTCCACTTCATTGTGCACATCCGTATGCATTTGCATCTCCTGATATTCAGCGATCAATTTCGGCAGAGCGAGATAGGAATTTTTCAGCACGATGAAGTTTTCTTTTCTGAGCACGAGGTTGTTGGACCGGAGAAAACCGAAACTTGCCAGATCTCCTGCGACATCAAAAAAATTAGTCAGCACAGAAATATTTTGTTGTAAAGAATCAAGCGTAAACGCTTTACCACTATTGTTATTCAACGCAGCATTATTGTCAATAAGCTCACTAGCTCCGCGCAAGACCGTTGCCGCAAGGTCGGTGATGTTTTTCGCCAAGCTCTGCTCGGTAATAAAAAAACACACCCGATAGGTCGCCGAAGACAAGCTAAGGATCTTTTGTTTGAGGTCATACGATTGCTGAGCGGTAGAGAGAGTGTTCGGCATAGATATACAGGAATTAGTTACTGCCTCTACGATACGCGGAGTTCCGCTAAAAGTCAATAAATTTTCACTAAATTGTCACAGTTCCAACTGTGACAATTTGCTCTCCACGAACTGTGACAAAACAAGCATTATTAACTGTGACAATTTATGTCTATCATATACGAATTTATACACTATTAAAGCCATTTACGAGGAATTACTAACACATAATTGTCACAGTTCATTTGATACATTTTGTCACAGTTAAATTTTCTGGTTTTGTCACAGTTTGAACTGCGACAAAATGAACCGCACGAACTGTGACAAAACGATACAAATTGTCACAGTTCCATGGCCAGAAATAAGCGGTGAGCGTGCGCCTTTTCAGGTCATATTTTTACCTCCTCAACTGAGGAAAAACTCCCTCTTACCGTTCCAGGGAGGAAAAAATCTTATACGCCACCCAATCCATCCGGCTCGCCCCTTTCCTACAGATCGCTTCCTCAAACATTTTTTTCTTCTCTTCCCTATCCGATTTTTATTTTCCTTATCCACAGGAAGGTAGAAAAAAAGGGCGGAGATCTCAGGATTGAAACATTTTCAATAGTCCGAGATTCTCGCTTTCGCGGGCCTGCCTGCCGGTAGGCAGGAATGACAAGAATGTCGTCATCCCCTTGCCGAAGAAATATAATCATCGTACAATAGAATATATATCAGTAATGTAATCAGCTATGCAAAAAACTTTTACCAAGAAATTGGTCGTTTATTTTTTAATACTTTTTGCGATCGGCGTTGCACTCGGCATTTTTCTCTGATCTTTTTGTAATGAAATTTTTACTCTTATTGTAGTGCTATGAAAAAATTCTTCTGGTATCTCTGCATTGTTATCTTGAGCATTATTATTTTTATCGGTGGAATGGCAAGCGGATTTTATGGAAAATTTTTCTTGAGCGCACTTGCCATAAAACAAGCCGGAGATGCTACCGCATTACACCATCAAAAATGGTTAGCGTGGTATCACGAAAATAATAAGAATGATCAGTACGGCGGAAAAACTCCACAAGAAACCGTTGAGCTTTTTCTGCACGCAGTACAACAAGGCGACTTAGAAACCGCAAGCAAATACTCTTTTTTCCAAGATCAGGAATTGCAGTCGCTGCAATACGCTCAAGCATCAACCAATCCCCACACCAACCTTGATGCATATACCAGCGAATTACAGTCAGCGTTAGATCATAACCAATTCACCACCATTCCCGCAAGCGAGATAGACTTTACCGCCACTTACCCCGGAGAAAAAGCACAACTTCAATATATAGAGGTAGTGAAAGAAGGATATACAGATATGATACCCGTTCCACCAGATGGTCATCTTCTACCAATAGATACACCTGTCGGAACTTATACACCAAGAATAGATTTCTTCAGACCAGAAGGCGGAACGATATGGAAATTCTACAACTGATCAGAGTCCATAAAAGATTTCTCATCATACTCACTGCCATACTACTGGGCAGTTTTCCACTGCGCTCATTTGCGTATGACGGGTCAACCGTTCATCCGTTTTTGACCAAAACAGTTATCACATACTACAACCAACTGCATCCCAACCGGCAAATATCTGCAGTAGACGCCCAACAGATCATCGCCGGATCCACCGCGGAAGACCAGTCGCCGCGGTATGCCAATCATTTCTATGATCCCATAAACCATACCGGCCTGACAGGAAAGAACTTTGGCAATTTGAATCCTGCTACCGCTATAGCGCTTATCGTATCACTCGTCGGCACGCACCCCGAAGCATCCATTGATTGGGCGAATGACCAGTACAACCAGTCGCGATATCTCTTCTATGGTGGAAATCTGACTTGGAGTAGTTCCGTATATAAGGTAGCCCACGGAGATGCGACCGGATATTATGCGCTCGGCTCGGTGATGCACCTCCTGGAAGATCTGACCGTTCCGGAACATACCCGAGATGACGGGCACGGGATAGATATCCACATCGGCAATATCCAAGAAAAGGGTAGCCCCTATGAGGATTGGACAACGATCCACTATGCGGATAAGCCGCTCACTGTTTCATCTGCGGATTTTTCCAGCACGCAATGCAGCTCACTTACCGACTGCTTCAACAACACAGCGCTCTATACCAGCACTCATTTTTTCAGCGAGGAAACATTTGATGAATACGAACAACCGAATATACTATATAGTACGAAGACTTTAGATCATCAAATTTATTATATAGACAGAGACTCTCAGTATGATGAAGTATATTTAGCATATTCACCAGATGGGAATCTACAAAACATCACCACCAAAAACGACCTTGTCCTGTCTGATTATTGGGACCGGCTGTCAAAAGAAAGTATTGTCAGTGGCGTGCATTTGCTTGAGGACTATTTTACTGCAGTTGATCGCGTACAGCAGCACCAGGAAACCATCGTTCCGCCAAACTTGTTCGCGGATGCAGTGCGCAGCAATATGGCATACGTCATTTCAACGCTGGGAAATGGCCAAATTGTCCGTGATGCTGCCATTGATGTAGGTAATAGCATCGCATCATTCTTCAAAAATTCTCTCGGGAATATTTCATTCAGTAAGACCGGCAATAGCGAAGAAGCCGTTCAGCCAAAAACATCCGCATCACAGCAAACCTCGTCCGTCACACTCAGCTCTTCTGCCCCCGCGCTTATAACGCAAAATAGAACCGGATCATCGGCAGATCAAAACATTATAAAAACAGAAACTCAAACCGCATCTGCATCTGCAGCGGGGGAGCAGGAAACGGGAAAATTAGAAACAATCACAGAAAATCAAACTGATACTACGAGAGATGCGCCGCCTCTCCATGCCCCCTATTCTGCTGATGAAAATATTGTGCGACATTTAGAAAATGGGGGAGACGGTCAAGCGACGTTGCAAGATGATGCTCCAACTACACCAATGCAAACACCATCAGTACCATTTATATTTGGCACACCACAAAAACCGGATGATCAAAATGGACGAGACGATACTACTATAGATACTACGCCGTCATCTTCTCCAAGAGATACGAGCGGAAATACTACGCCACCATCACCTTCTGCGGATAATACTAATAATGCCGACCCCCAGCCACCCGCGACACCAATAGGCTTTAGCGCTACATCTCCCGCACGCAAAACAATACTGCTCAAATGGAATAGCCCACTGAATGTTGCGTATCCAGAAGGAACGTTTTTTGATATGCGATGGAGCACTGATCTCTTTGATCTCTTTACCACAGACCAATCAAGTGCCGTACTAACATTCTCACCAGAAAAGTGGAAAAACTATCCGTCCATCACTGCAGAACCATTTCACGCCCACATTCCCGAGTTTTCTACCACGGTATTTTCTTTTGAGACAACGATAACCGCAACCCCCGATAGCACGTGGCATTTTGCTCTCACCACAACCTATAGCACCAGCGGCCAAACCCTCTGGTCTCCGCCTGCCACATCCGCTGCTGTTCGCGTGAATGCAGATGCGGATCACGTGGTGATCAATCAAATACTCACGGGAACTGCTGACAATCCAAAGGCGGAATTCATTGAGCTGTATAATCCCACCGCTGAGCCAGTGG
>JAJYZQ010000017.1 GCA_021799835.1 bacterium
TCAGGAAAGAAGCTGGACACGAAAACGCTTATTGTTGCCACCGGGTCTACGCCGCGAAAACTCAATATTCCAGGCGAAAAAGAATACGAGCGAAAGGGAGTGACCTACTGCTCTATTTGTGATGCGCCGCTTTTTAAGGATAAGGTGGTAGCAGTTATTGGCGGAGGAAACGCAGGATTTGATACCGCTATTGATCTGCTTGCCTATGCTGCGAAGATCTTTATTCTGGAATATAATCCCACGTTCCGCGGAGATGAGGCAACCAAGGAAAAGTTGACCGCGAGCGGAAAGGTGGAATTCATTGCCAATGCGCAAACCGCATCAGTAAAGGGCGAAGGATTTGTTACGGGAATCACCTATAAAGATCGTGTGACCAATGAAGATAAAACCTTGGATGTGCAAGGCGTTTTTGTGGCGATCGGGCTCGTGCCGGATGCGGGATTTATGAATAACCTGGTTAATCTGGATGAGCGGAAATATATTGTTATTGACCACAAAACCAACGAAACTTCAGCGCCCGGCATTTTTGCTGCGGGCGATATTACCGATATTCCCTTTAAGCAGGCAGTAGTGAGCGCAGGAGACGGATGCAATGCACTGCTTTCTGCGTATGAGTATCTCAAAAAGATCAAGTAATTTAGATGTCTTATGGAGGAAATAGATTCTTTGAAGAAAGTCGTACGGGGGACAGTCTTAGATGATGAGGCATCGCGAGAGCATTATGCATCCGATGGCAGTATTTTCCAAGTTAAACCCCAAGCAGTACTTTTGCCGGCAAACAAGGAAGATATTGTGGGCGCGGTAAAATGGGTCGCACAAAAAAGATCAGAAACGGGCAAGGAAACGTATTCCATCACCTGCAGAGGAAAAGGTTCCGATCAGGCAGGTGGCGCGTTGGGTGAGGGCTTGATCATCCGGTTCTCCGGCTATATGGATCTCGTAGAAGAGGTTACCGACCATTCTCTTACGGTACAACCGGGAGCGCTCTGTACTACGGTTGAAAACCGTCTTGCCACCCGGCAGCTTTTTATGCCTGCTTATCCCGCATCACAGGCTTTTGCATCAATTGGCGGGATGGTTGCTAATAACGCCGGCGGAGAAAAGACCGTGAAATACGGATCAACAAAAGATTATGTGGAGCGGCTGGAAGTTGTGCTTGCAAGCGGCCAAACCGTGGAAATGCGCAAGTATTCCGCTGATGAATGTGCGCAGAAAATTGCCGCGGGAGGACTGGAGGGAGAGATCTACCAAAAAGTCCGCGATGTATTGGAAAAAAATAATGCAATCATCGCAGCGCATAAACCAAAAGTCAACAAAGTGGCAAGCGGTTATAACGTCTGGGAAGTATTGGGTGAAGATGGCGGTATGGATCTCACCAAACTGATCACCGGCTCACAAGGAACGTTAGGGATCGTCACGGATGTAACCCTAAAGGCAGTGCATAAGCCAAGCCGCTCGGGATTGTTAGTAATGTTCTTTAATGACCTGGCGTCGGCAGGAAAAGCTATTGCAGCGTCCGTTAAATTTGATCTGAGTGCGCTGGAAATGGTTGATCGCTATGTGATTGCTATGATGCGCACGCAAGATCCCGATCTGGTAAAAGCAGTTGTTCCGGATGGTATGCAAGATCCCGCAATCGTTCTTCTTGCTGAAGCAAGCGCGGATGATCCGGCGATCATTACGGAAACACTCAATGCATTCAAAGATGCAGTATCGGGTTTGGCAAGCAGCACGACCTTAGCGTTAGAAGAATCTGTGCAGAATAATCTTTGGAAAATTCGCCGTGCAGCACTGGTGGTGTTAGAGCATGTGCCGGGCAATGCAAAAGCGGTGCCATTTATGGAAGATGTGACGGTGAGCCCGACTCTTATGCCGGAATATCTTGATTTTGTCTATCAGGTGTTGAATAAAAATAATGTCCAATTTTCCGTCTATGGCCATGCAGGAAATGGTGATCTGCACATTCAGCCGCTGATTGATCTCAGCGATCCCGCGGAAGCGGAAAAAGTATATCGCATTGCGGATGCCATATTTGCGAAGGTGGCGAAACTCGGCGGCGTTCTTGCGGGTGAGCACAATGATGGCTTGATGCGTTCGCCGTATCTTGCAGAAGTGTTTGGCGAAGATATGTACCATATTTTCCAACAGATCAAAACGATCTTTGACCCACAAAATATTTTTAATCCTCGCCAAAAAGTATATGCGACGAAAGAATTCGCAGCCCAACACTTGCGCCACGACTATAATGTCCATCCCGAGGCGGGCGACAAGCAGTCATAACATCGCTTTTGCACAAGTATGCGACTGAATGTATACTAAAGGTGTACAAGTAATAGAACGGTTATGGACGACGGTTCATACAATGAGATTTTTCAGGATGTGCTTGACCGACGGCAAACACAAGGGTCGTTCAGTGAAGAGGAATATTATGACCTCATTGATGAAGTAGTGGAGGAATTTTTATCTGATGGCATCATCACGCCGGACGACGACCTGGAAGAGCTGAAAGCTGACTTACGTGCGCGGTGGCCGCAAGTAGCGCAACAGGAGTAACGTACTATTAAGAATTTTTTGCTATGGCAGAACAAGTAAAAGTAGCCATTAATGGCTTTGGCCGCATTGGCCGAACGTTCTTTAAGCAGGCGGCGGAAAATCCTGCTATTGATCTGGTCGCTATCAATGATCTTGGCGACATTAACGACCTGGCGTATCTTTTGAAGTATGACAGTGTCACTGGCCGCTATAATAAGGAAGTTGCTATTCAGGATGGCAATCTTGTTGTGGGCGGAAAGACTATAAAATTTTTGCAGCAGAAAGATCCTGCAATGCTGCCGTGGGGAGATCTGGGGATTGATGTTGTTATTGAATCCACCGGCTTCTTTACGACGACGGAAAAATCGCAGGCACACATCAAAGCAGGCGCTAAGCGGGTGATCATTTCTGCTCCCGCTGAAGATGGCGAGGTAACGCCGACTGCGACACCCAATGTGAATATTTCAGCGCTGAAAGATGGCGCGGTTTCCTCAAATGGTTCGTGCACGACCAATGCAACCACGCCGATCGTTTCCCTAATGATGCAGAATCCTGGCATTGAAAAGGCGATCTTAAATACCGTTCATGCATATACGGCAACTCAAAGTTTAGTAGACGGCCCAACGCGGGGACATGATTTTCGCAAGGGCCGATCAGCGCCGAATAATATCGTTCCTTCGCACACGGGTGCGGCGATCTCTGTGGGTATGGCGATTCCCGGCATTAAGGAAAAATTTGATGGCGTTTCTATGCGTGTGCCGGTTATTGCGGGATCTATTATTGATTTTACGTTCGTTGCAAAGCGGAAGACCTCGGTGGAAGAAATTAACAGCATTTTTACGCAAGCAGCACAAAGCCCTGAATGGCAAGGCGTTCTCAAAGTTACTACGGAACCGCTGGTCTCGCGCGACATTTTGGGAGAGCCGTATGGATCTATCGTTGACTTGTCGTTTACGCGCGTTGTGGACGGCGACCTGGTGAAGATATTTTCCTGGTATGACAATGAGTATGGATATTGTGCAATGCTCTTGCGGCACACCCTGGAAGTTGCTAAACTGCTTTAGCGGATAGCTAAAATTCTTGATTATTTTTTTGAGACAACCTCTCAGTAATCATTTGTTATGCTTTATATCGGCGCCGATCATCGGGGATTTGATCTGAAAGATCGGATCAAACAATTTCTTTCCGCACAGCATATCGCATTCACTGATGTCGGCGCTGCAACGCATAATCCCGACGATGACTATACAGATTATGCTGCAGAAGTGGGAAGAGCAATTGCAGCAAACGACCACAACTCTGGTGTGCTCATTTGCGCAAATGGCGAAGGTATGTGTATGACCGCAAATAAATTTAAACATGTACGGGGTGCAGTAGCGGTCAATGAATGGATGGCGGTTACATCAAAAGAAGATGATCACACCAACGTGCTTTGCCTTCCCGCCGAAATGCTGAGCGCCGATGCAGCGGAACGCATTATTGCCGCATGGCTTGCCGCACAGCCGAAAACCGAAGAAAAATATATGCGGAGATTGGAAAAACTTCGCCGCATTGAAGAATAACATTGCGTAGTATACTAATTCTGGATTATTTGCTGTATGGATACGTTTCGCTTAGTGCCCGCGGTGATCACTGATACGTTTGAAGAAATGCAAGAGCGCTTGTGTGTTGCAAATCAATTTGCCGATCGGGTTCATCTGGATATTATGGATGGCTTGTTTGTGGCAACCCAATCATTCCATAATGCGGCGCAAATTGCTACACTTTCTTGTCCGGTTGAACTGGAAGAGCATTTAATGGTATTCAAACCCGATCGTGCCATACAGGACTGGCTGAAAACTCCTGCACAGCGCATTATCGTGCATTTTGAATCAAGCCACAAACTGGACGATGTGTTTCGCGCCATTGCAGCGGCCGGCAAAAAAGGATTTGTAGCGCTCAATCCCGGTACGCCGGTTGAATTTCTTGAGACGATCCAAGAGCCTATTGATGGCGTGCTTGCCATGACCGTGCATCCGGGATCGTATGGCAATCCTTTCATTCCTGAAGTGCTGACCAAGATTCAAGAGATCAAAACAAAATATCCGCAGTGGGAAGTGGGCATAGATGGCGGCATTTCTCCGGAAACGTTGCCGCAGGTTCTTGATGCGGGTGTGCGATGGATCGTAAGCGGCAGTGCCATTTTCAAAGACCCGGAAAAATCTCCTCAAGAGGCGTATGCTGCACTGAAAGAAATTGCTGCACAGTATTTGCAACAACGTGCGTAATAACGCTTTTTGTTATTTTTGGGATTCATTAATTTTTCTGCTTATGTATCTTGATCCGGAAAAAGAAAAAATGTTAGCGGAGACGGCAAATACTATTCGCCAAGATATTATTTCTATGCTCCTTGCCGCAAAATCCGGCCATAGCGCTGGTCCGCTGGGTATGGCAGATGTCTTTGCGGCATTTTATTTTGATATTCTCCATCATCGCCCGCAAGAACCCGAATGGCCGGAGCGTGATTATTTTATTCTTTCAAACGGCCACATCTGCCCGGTGCAGTATGCTGCAATGGCGCGTGCAGGATATTTTCCCGTTGAGGAATTGCAAACCTTGCGAAAATTTGGCAGCCGCCTGCAAGGCCATCCGCATCGTGGCGCGCTACCCGGCATTGAGACCACCTCGGGACCGCTCGGTGAGGGACTGGGCCAGGCAATTGGCATAGCACTCGGGTTGCGGATGGATGGCAAGAAAAACTGGGTATATTGTATGATGTCTGATGGCGAGCAAGACGAAGGAAGCACATGGGAGGCGGTCTTACTTGCTGGCCGCGAGAAACTCAGCAATCTCATTGCGGTGATGGACAGGAATTATATTCAGATTGACGGATTTACCGAAGATGTTATGCCGCTTGACCCGTTGCGAGAAAAATATGAGTCATTTGGTTGGCACGTGCAAGAAATAGATGGGCATAATTTTGGTGAGATCATCAGTGCGGTGGAAGCAGCAAAATCTATTTATGGAAGGCCAAAACTTATTTTAAGCCATAACATTCCGGGCAAGGGCGTTGATTTTATGCAATTTGATCCGGCATGGCACGGCAAGCCGCCAAAAGCGGATGAGGCAAAGAATGCGCTGGAAGAATTGCGTACGCTCGGCCATCAGATCACCAGTGAGCACCAATAATTATTATTCCTATGATCAATTCGGAAGCAAAACTCAGTGATAAGCTCTTTCACGATGACATTCCGCAAGCGCCGACGCGCAACGGATATGGCGAGGGGCTGGTGGCGGCGGGAAAAGAAAACCCAAATGTCGTGGTGTTGTGTGCTGACCTGACAGAATCCACGCGAAGTTTGGCATTTAAAGAAGCGTTTCCCGAGCGATTTATTGAGGCGGGCATATCCGAGCAAAATATGGCTGATGTTGCGGCAGGTCTCGCAAAGTATGGAAAGATCCCGTTCATTTCTTCGTACGCTACCTTTAGCCCGGGCCGCAATTGGGAGCAGATCAGAACAACCGTTGCGTACAATAATGTGCCGGTAAAAGTTGGCGGAGCGCATGCAGGCATTTCTGTGGGTCCGGATGGCGGCACGCATCAAGCGCTGGAAGATCTTGCCATTATGCGGGCATTACCGAATATGACGGTTATCGCGCCGGCAGATAGCATTGAGGCGCGCAAGGCAACGCTCGCGGCAAGCCGCACCAATACGCCGGTGTATCTTCGCTTTGCGCGAGAGGCAACGCCGGTGTTCACCACTGATGGCTCGCCGTTTGAGATCGGCAAAGCAGTAGTTCTGCGCGAAGGCAAAGATGTAGCGCTTATTGGTGCGGGACCGCTGCTCTATAATGCGCTTCTTGCTGCCGAACAACTCGCGCAAAAAGGCATTGATGCGGCAGTGGTGGATAGCCATACCGTTAAGCCCCTTGATGAAGAAACTATTTTGCGTGTTGCCGGCGCGACCAAGCGCGTGGTCAGCGTTGAAGAGCATCAGGTAATTGGTGGATTAGGATCTGCGCTTGCGGAACTTTTTGCAAAAAAAATGCCTATTCCGATGGAATTTATCGGTGTCCAGGATCGCTTTGGCGAGTCCGGTGAGCCGCAAGAGCTGCTTGAAGCGTTTGGTATGGGCGTGGGAAGCATTGTGCAAGCAATAGAGCGTGTTATGCAGCGATGATCAGCGTATTTGTTCTCATACATTTCAGCAATGTTTGATGTTATTACTGTTGGAGTAGTTACCCGGGATATTTTCATTAAGAGTGATGACTTTTCTGTTGTGGAGTCAAAGCAATCTATTTCAGAGGAGTTGGAATGTTTGCCGCTGGGTGCAAAAATTGAAGTGAATAAACTGCTGTTGAGCACGGGCGGTGGGGCGACCAATGCTGCAACAACATTCGTTCGCCAAGGACTGCGTGCTGCGTGCATTACAAAGATCGGCGGTGACGAAATCGGCAAGGAATTGCTTGCGAGCCTGCAAAAAGAAGGCATAGACCTATCGCTGGTGCGCACACAGGCAGATGCGCAAAGCGCGGAATCAGTAATCCTTATCAATGCTGCAGGTGAGCGGTCAATCCTCGTGTATCGCGGGAGCGTCGGCGACATTCGCCAAGACGATATTGATTTTTCTCTGCTGCATACCAAGTGGATCTCTGTTTTTTCTTTAGCAGGTGATCTGGATACGCTGCGGGCGATCGTATCGTTCGCACAACAGCAAACCAT
>JAJYZQ010000018.1 GCA_021799835.1 bacterium
CGGTGAAAAAATTCTTGAGTGGCTGGATATTGGAAAGCTGATTGTCTTGTTTCACATCAGCAAACCAAGGCAAAACATTCCAAATTTCCGGCACTCCCCGCGGACTGAACCAGGGTGCGGCGGTCAGCGCTTTCGGCTTGATATTGTTTGGCGTCCCTTCATCCAAGTAGGATGCCCAGCTGACATTATATTTATGCAGCAAATACGTGAGATCAGTCCACGCATAGGTAGGGCTTGCTGAATACGCCTTACTGTTCAGTTCTTTTGGATTGCGAACATTCGGCATATTGAATTGCGGATTTTCTTGATCCGTACAACTGGATGGATTAGCGCTTGAACAATACGCTGACCATCCGGAAAATTCATAGAGATGTGACGGCAAGCTCCAGGAATTAGTCGCCGCAAACATATGATCCTGCAGCACAAAATTCTTTGCATACGCCCAATAGTTAGGGATCTCTGCATCGGTATGATAGCCCAGAGAATCCGGATGTTCGCACGCTGCCGTAGTAGGATCTTTTGAACACGCTACGGTATATGGTCGCGGACCGCTTTTAGTCACGATCGTAGAATTTTGCACAAATCCGTTCATTTTGCCGTTATTGATGTCGGCCGCCATGGCGGTAGCGCTGTTTTGGCCGCCATAATTGAGCAAGCTTTTATCATGATACGGCTTCAAACAAACATTTGGCGTCAAAGGACTAGGGATACAAACATCTATCTGTCCATTTTTCATCGGAAAACCGTCCGCCCCCGGATACGTGCCGAAGTATGAATCAAACGAACGATTCTCCTGCATAATGACAATAACATGCTGGATCTTATGAATGCCGGAGAGTTGAGGGTGTGTGGTGGAACGATATAAAAAATATCCGCCAACAATAACGATGATGACTGCAATTGTCGTCACCACCCCTTTATATGACTTCATATATGATGTAAGCTCTGCTCCGTCCATACTATTTTTTATGTAAGATCAATACTCAGTTTACCATGAAGAACCACCCCAACCACCAGACGAGCCTCCCCAACCGCCGCTGGAGCCGCCCCAGCCTCCACTAGAACCTCCCCATCCACCAGAAGAACCACCCCAGGACGATCCACCGCCCCAACTGGATCCTCCTCCGGACGAGCCTCCCCACGAACTGCCTCCTCCTGATGATCCGCCCCACGAGCTACCACCTCCTGATGACCACGGACTGCTATACCATGGGCTACTGTACCACGGACTGCTGTATAAGGAAGAACATGAACTGCCGCCGCCATACCCCCATGAAGATGATGTGGGAGGAGGGGGCGGTGTATATCCGCCGCTTGCGTTTGCCGAAAACGTAACCGATTGTCCGATATTTACCGGATTGGGTGAGGCGGAACATGATACGCTCATAGGCGTTGTACCACCACCGGTTCCACCTGTGCTACAGCTGCTGCCACCCCACCCTGAACTGCTGCAACCGCCTATAGTGGGGCTGGTTCCCACCACCACACTGCATTGTGCAGAAGACGAATTCCCGCTTGCATCTTGCGCCGTAACATACGCCGTTTGCGTTCCCGGATAACTAAATGAATTGCCTTCACTCTGACTGCCACCGCTTACCGCGCCTGACCAGTTATACGTCAGTGTGCCGCTGCCGCCACTCGCTTGTGCAGAGAACGTTACCCATTGATTGGTTTGCGCAGAACTAGGGTTAGCACTGCAGCTTACGGTAATGGCATTATCCGGCACAATAATCTGCGCCGAACCGCATGACCCACTAGTGGTCGCCGTACGATTCCCTGATATAGAACTGGAAAAATTCATATCAACCATATAATTGCAATTGACCGTATAGGTGCCCGGCGTTGTAGGTGCCGGCATACTGGAAGAGAAATCTCCAGAGAACAACGAGTTGTATGAGCTCCCCGAGGTGGAAAGATTTTGTGTAACCGTTTTTGTGCTCAAGCCCGATCCGGAAAAGGTTACTGTTCCACTAATGGTAGCATTGGAGCACGTAGTTGCTTCCACCGTTGCGTCCAAAGGAATAGAGGAGCCGGGAGAATATTGCGCATAGGGTGTCGGCTGATTCATCCAGCCGGAAATGCTTGCCGGAACACAGCAAATACAATCATTGCCGCCCGAGCAATAGCCGCTGAACATAGCACCCACGCACGTTACCCCACCAGGGTTAAGATTCGGCGAATAGTAATCGCCGCAGTTTCCTCCCAAGGTACCCGAGCACGTGCCACCACCGAAATTCTCATCATGGCAGTATGCGCTCGCCCCGGCTTGCTGCAAAGAAATTCCACCAAGATCAAAACTGGAAAATATATTTCCGGAATGCATGGGAGCCGCTGACCACGCACTCGCCAGCACTATGGCGCCACCACCAATACCTACCGCAACAAAAAGCCCCAGCAGTGATGAATGGCCGCGATGAAAGAGTTTACTCCAAAAATTTTTATGCTTCCGCGCATCTTCTGTTGCTTCCGCAGCGCGCTCCTCAGGGGTAAGCGGCTGATCAGCATCACCACCCTGTTCTCCGCTACCACCGGTATGATGATTACGCCCGCGGCGCAGGAAAATAAGATCAATAAGCACAATCAGTATGACCAATGCTCCGCCGGCATAGAACATCCATGTATCATGCGCGGATTGTGCTGCCGCAGAAGCAAGAGGTTTGCTGGTATTGTATGAAGACAACATCTGATTGCCCGATGCCTTCGCATCCTGCAGCGTCACCACGGCGCGCGGATCAGAAAGATTCTGATTCACCGGAAAAGTAATAGTGGCATTTTGCAATCCTGGCGTAAGCGGAACTTGCTCGGCAGATTGCGAAACGAGATTATTGCCATTATAGAGGTCAACTTTCATTAACCCTTGGCCGCTTCCCATATCCGCGGGACCCACAAAAGACACATTTACTTTTGCTGTATCTCCTGGCTGATAGTGCGGCTTATCCAACGACGAATTCATAATGGTCGCCGAAGTCCCCGGCAACACATACCGCGCCTCTACGATGTTAGATAAGCGAATTTTGGTATCAGATGCATTGACTGCGGAAAGGAGCAAGAGATACGAGCCACCGGATTTGATGGTAGAGTCAGCGATCGGCACAGCGATATCATTGGTCTGTTTCGGCTGTAGGTTATAGGTATCTGTGGAGATGTGCGTGCCGATATACCGTGGGAAATTGCGGTTGAACTCTTGTGCTTGTATCCGCACCGACATCAGTTTTTTCGTAGGATTCTCTATGACAAAATGCGCTGCAGCACTGCTTATTGACGCTGTAGAGAAGGTTACGCCGGTCATTGCAGGATATTGTGTGCCCGCGCCATCAGTAAGATAAACCGGAGATGAGTGAATATTTAAGCTGGGGGCGGGAATCTTTGGCACTTCCACCGCAACTTTGTCCGAACCAAGCTCCACACCGTTCTGTGTGTAGAGCGTGATCTCCAGCGTTTCAACGGTGTGTAAGCCTAATGCCGGTTTGTAGGAAAACGAGACGGTTTTCTTTGTGTTTGCATCCACCGAAAAGCTCGTGCCGCGCTTGGTATCCAAGAGCGTAGCGCTGGCCTGAAAATCTGAGTTGTGATAATCGCCCGAATAGAGTGAGAAGACATAGAAAATATCGCCGACAGGTGTTGTGCCGGCATTTTGCGCCTGGAATGATCCGCTGATTGTGCCGTTTTGGGTAGACGCAATAAAAATAGACGGCACGTAGACGTGCAATGAGAGCGATGGCTGCGGATTAATAGTAGTTGAAGGTGTTCCCGCTGCAGCTGAGTGAGAGATATGCCATGTGCCGTGCGTTATTAGCGCGAATGCAAGTACTGCCGCTGCCATAACGCCCCCTCCCCAACCAACTGCTGCCAAAGCTTTCCGCCGCATAAAAACCTCTGAGTAATATGAGTATTTACAGTATACTCTTTTCATATATAACGCACAAGAGTATAGGTGTCGTGTTGCTTTTTTCTTTGTCATCCTGAATCTCTCTCGATTGGAGCAGGTTTAATTCAGGATCTCATCAGTCATTCCGAACAGACGTGAGGAATCTCCAATATTTTTATCCCCTTACCGATAAAAAAAGAATGTCATCACCATCACCGCATACGCTACCAGGAGCTGCAATCCTTCCAGCCAATTGCTCTCGCCGTCCTGCACTACGATCAGCGTGATAATGACCGACGCCACGATAGCCACCAACTCGAACGTATTGAATATCAAACTCAAATGCTGCCCGAACAGTAAGCTCGCGATCACCAATACCGGAGCCACGAACATGGTAATCTGCGTTGCGGAACCGGTCGCGATTTGCAGCGCCAGATCCATCTTGTTCCGCCGCGCCATCATCAGCGCGGACGCATATTCCGCCGCATTGCCCACAATCGCGACGATCACTACGCCCACGAACAGCTGCGTCCAGCCGAGTGATGCAAGAGTCGGCTGCAGAGCCTGTACCAGCACATCGCTGACGCCCATCATGACCAGCGTGGCGCCGCAGAGCACCAGAACACTTTTCATCTTGCTCCAGCGCGGCAGATACGCGCTTCCCTCCTCGGTATACAGATGCGTGTGAGTCCTCAGCATAAACCAAAGATACGATACATAGACCATCAATAAGAACACCGCCACGAGATCATTAATGTTGTTGAGCGTGCCTGCCGTAATGCCCAGCGACGTATGCGAAAACACCGCCGGCATGATGAGCGCCACCACCGCCAGCATCAAGGTCGTACTGCCGGCAAGTGCCGCAGTTTTGTTGAACGTCTGGCGCTTGTGCCGCATGCCGCCCACGAGAAGCGCGGATCCCAGCACCAATAATAAATTGCTCATGATAGCGCCGGCAATGGATGCCCGCACCAACGTCAACAACCCCGCATGCAGGGCAAATAACCCGATGATCAGTTCCGGCGCATTGCCGAACGCGACATTGAGGAAACCACCCATTGCGGCGTTGGTATGAGCGGAAAGCTCTTCGGTAGACTCGCCCACCAGCCGCGCCAGCGGCAAGAGCGCTATGGCCGCGATCACGAATACCGCGACCGCCGGCGCACCCAGCTTCGCAGCCAGCACAGTCAGCACCGCCATCGCTCCGGCAGCATAAAAGAAAAATTTGTCAGTAAATTTCATAATGATAGTACAATTTTTTATTATACAGTCATTGCCGCTCCCGATCAATTATAACGGCAAAACGGCACACATCTCGTGCGCCGCTCTTAATGCGCTTATGCGCCAAAATAACGATGCTTTCCCTACGCTAGCAGAAACCGGAAAAGAAAGCAAAACAAAGCCGAACCGGCAGTGCAACCCTATCTGATGCCAGTATCGCAGGAAAGATTTACCTCCTTGACCGTATTTGCCTCTACCGCGACATATTCCGTTGCACAGCGGGGCAAAAGATTCCCGCCTGCGGGCTGCACCGCGTATTCTCCGGCCGGAAGCATTATGGCAAATTGCCCTTGATCATTCGTTGCTGCCGTTGCGAACGGAGAGCTAAGCGGACTGCCTGCTTTAATGACTCGTATGACTGTCTTATACGGCCGGGCGGCACACGCCGGATCGGGCGGAATCCTCTCTACCGGACAAGTGGGACCAAGCAGCACTGCACCCCGAATGCCGCTAGATAAAGCTTCGGGCGGAGTAGCCGCGTTTTCACCCGGGCAGGCCGCGAATGCACACTGAGGTCCTGTTCGGCCGACATACGAACCGTCCGGACAAAGCTTGGCTTCCTGCGTGCAGGGAATCCGTCCGGAATCCACAGTTTTATTGAGTTGCGCAATATTAAAATTGAGATAGCCGGCAAAGCTGACCCAGATGATGTAGGGCACCAGAAGCCAGGCGGCTGGTTTGGAAATTTTTGCAAAAGAAATGATCGTTGCAAGAATGGCGAGCCAGAGGAAAATGAGTTCAATAAAAGCGGCGGCCGGAGAATGCAAGCCGAAAAAGATAATTGACCAGAGCGTATTCAAGACCAGCTGGCCGATAAATATGCCGAGAGCTATTTTTATCTCTTTGCGGCCAAGTCCTTTCTTCCAGACCAGGAATGCCGCAATACCCATCAGCGCAAACAGCGTCGCCCAGACCGGCCCGAATACCCACGCCGGAGGATTGAGAGCCGGTTTGGCCAGACCGGCATACCAGCCGGCAATAGACGGCGTGGTAAACACCGAACCGATGATGCCAGCAAGCTCGGAGACAACTATAGCGATGATAAGTTTGAGAGTATTGTTTATTTTCATATCTTAAATTTTGTTGTTTTGACTGATTTTTAAATTATTTCTCAAATTGTCGACGAGAATTCCAATAGGCGCAACGATCACAATCATGGCCGGATTATTGATACTTGAGGTTTTGCCTTGCCTAATGGTTTCAACACTTTTTTAATTTTGTCTTTCAGTCGAGCGGCCGCCAAACGAGTAAAGATTAGTAAAAGAATCGTTTCAGGATCAACGTTGTATTGAAGAATCAAAGAAAGTACACAGCACGTGAGTGTTTTCGTTTTATCAGTTCCAGGGTCCGCAAGCATTTGATCGTTTGTTGCATCCTCGTGAATTGTAGTTTTAATATCGTCCATAATCAGCTTTATCACCAAATACTTCTATTAATTGCCCAAAACTCGTCGGCTTGTATTTATCCCATTCTTCTTGTTTTACATAAAGCATTTTGTAAACGATTTTTCTCTGTCTTTCGCTTGCGTCCTCGCACCATTGCTCTAATCTCTTTATTTTTTCGACATCGTCCAAATCTTCACGTCCTTTTGTTTCCACAATATAAATTGTTTTGTTATCCGTCTTTACGAAAAAATCAGGATAATAACTGGAAATTGCTCCGCTTGCGTTTTTGTAATCAATTTTGAAATGAATTTCATAATAATTTTTGGCAAAGGAAAGAACATCGTCCGCGCCTTCCAGAAAATCAGCAAACTCAAGTTCAAAATCGCTGTCGCCGACAATTTTGTTGAATACGCTCTTTTTCGGCAACAAGTATTTCTTGTTTGTGACGACAAACGGACTTGCGCTGCTTATTTTGAGATAATTTTTTACTTCCGTGTCGCCAACATCTTGCACGGTCAAATTGTTTATTTCTTTTTTGAATGTTTCCACA
>JAJYZQ010000019.1:0-3711 GCA_021799835.1 bacterium
GAATCATATTTTTGTGCCAATTTAATAGGACTTGGTGATTGTGTTCCTTCATAACTCCAAACTATCTGATTAAGAAATTCTTTTTCTCCAAAAACCTCATCCAAAACTAACCTCAAATAACTATTTACCCGCCAATCACAATGCACATAAATACTGCCATCGTCTGCCAAAAGTCCGTGCATCAATTTTAATCTTTCATAAATCATAGCGATAAAACTATCCGCGCCCTTGCCCCAAGTATCGCGGTAGGCGATTTCTTCAATCACCGACGGCTTCTTGGTGAAACTATCATCGCCAATTTCAATGTTTATGGAAAAATCCGCGCCGACATCAAATGGCGGGTCAATATAAATCAATTTTAGTCCGCCTTCGGCTTCAATTTGTTTGCGAAGCGGCCCGTTCTTGAGCGATGACAAAATCAGTTTGTTGTCGCCCCAGATCAGTTTATTTGACCACCCCTTGATTTGTCTGCCCGAGGTATCAAAAAGCGTGGTTTGCTCCGTGATTTTTTCCTCGCTTCTCGGCTCATCAATGTGCTCGATAGTTTGAAAAGGTAAAACCATATTTTCAACCTCGTCGGTTTTTCCATTCCATAAAAGTTCAACCTCTCCTTTATTGTCAAAAAGGAGAAAGCGATATTTATCCGGCAAAGACTTGCCGGACTCAATATATTTTATTATATCCCGTTTTTCCCAATCAGAAAGTTTCATCTTTCGAGCAATTTCATTGCTTTTCAGATGAGATTATATCATAAAATTGATGATAAATCAATCCCATTAATAACCTTATTTAACTCTAATAACTCACTTTTCATAGCATTAATGTCCAACTCTCTATTCATAAAAGTAAAGATTTCTGTGTTAGGATCGTAATGACGAATATAGAATGTTGGCTCGCCATTTTTGGTTCCTATAACACAATCACAAACAGGCAAGGATGATTGGGAGGCTTGCTTTATCCACTCCACCAATCTCTCATCATAATGATCTAAGTCATTTCTAAATGATTTGTTCTTGAGAAGAGAAAAGTTTTCCGCTGACAACCCTAAGAGATCAGCCAGATCTTGATCAAGCATTTTATGCACTCCTACATAATTACCACGTCTATCTTTTCCCGACCAAAGAAGTTTTGATATATTGGCACAATGAGTTAAAAAAGAGTGCAACGAAGAAAAAACAGTACACTTATTTCTCTTACTCTTTTTTTCAATATTCTTAAGCGCAATAAACGCAAACATCATCTGAAGACGGACTTCATTCTCAGCTATGGTTTTTGAAAAATGCTGTGGGGTTTTGTTCATAATATCAACTATTATCTCTATTATAGTATGAAATTAAAAAAAGACGCCATTGAGACGCCTTTTTCACTATGGTGGACCTGAGCGGACTCGAACCGCTTACCTCCTCAGTGCAAATGAGGTGTTCTACCAGCTGAACTACAGGCCCTTAATGTGCCGGGAGGGTGAATTGAACACCCGACGCAGGGCTCTTCAGGCCCTCGCTCTACCACTGAGCTACCCCGGCATAGATCCTGAAATAAATTCAGAATGACCAACACATTCTGTGGGCATGCCAAGATTCGAACTTGGGACCCCGTCATTATCAGTGACGTGCTCTAACCAACTGAGCTACATGCCCAAATGTGATACCTATTATTAAACTATAATCGCTGAATTGACAAGAAGAAAGGCGAGAATCAGATGTCCAGGTTCTGGACACTCTTGGCGTGCACCTGGATGAACTTCTTGCGTGGTGCCACATCATTACCCATCAGCACATCAAACATCTTGTCCGCATCTTCGGCATCAGTGATGTCCACTTGCTTGAGCATCCGGTTTTCCGGATTCATAGTGGTCTCCCAGAGCTGCAGCGGATTCATTTCACCCAACCCTTTATACCGCTGAATATTCACGCCCTTGACCTTGATTGCCTCGCTGTCTTCACTCTCAGTTTCCCCTTGCTCCGCCACAGTTTCTGCCTCTGCCACTGCTGCCGCAAGAGCTGCTTTGCCTTTAGTGCCTTTACCCAAACGGGAAAGGATATCTTCCACCAGCTCATCACGCTCGGCATCTGAGAATGCATAGTGTAGCTCTTTGCCGCGGCTTACAGAATAGAGCGGCGGCTGAGCGATATAGAGATAACCGCCTTCTATCACTGGCTTAAAGTAGCGGTAGAACAGGGTCAGCAACAACGTGCGAATGTGCGCGCCATCCACATCAGCATCAGTCATAATGACGATCCGGTGATACCGCAGTTTGGTAATATCAAATTCTTCAGCGATCGCTGCCCCCATTGCTATGATAAGCGCCTTGATTTCCTGCGAGCTGAGCGCGCGGTCCAGCCGCGCTTTTTCCACGTTCAAAATTTTTCCGCGAAGCGGCAAGATCGCCTGAAACCGCCGGTCGCGGCCTTGCTTGGCACTGCCGCCTGCGGAATCACCCTCTACCAAAAATATTTCTGATTCTTCGGGCTTGCGTGAGGTGCAGTCCGCGAGCTTTCCCGGCAAAGACAATCCTTCCAGCACCCCGCGGCGGATAACGGTCTCGCGCGCGGCCTTGGCGGCTTTGCGCGCTTTTTGTGCGAGGATCACTTTTGCAACAATACTTTTGGCATCCTGCGGGTTTTGCTCCAGGAATTCTTTGAACGCTTGAGACATCACCGCGTCCACCGCAGTGCGCGCCTCCACGTTGCCCAGCTTTCCCTTGGTCTGCCCTTCAAACTGCGGCTGTGGAATTTTCACGCTGATGACCGCGGTCAATCCTTCCCGCGCATCATCGCCGCTGATATTGTCATCGGTTGCCTTGATGTAGTTATTCTGCTTGGCATAGTCATTGAGCACACGCGTAAGCGCACTCCGGAAGCCGGTCAAATGCGTGCCGCCGTCTATAGTATGGATGTTGTTCGCGAATGAAAGTTCGCGCGGTTCCAGGTCATTAGTGTACTGCAGCGCTATTTCCACATTCACGTCTTCGGCTTCGCGCTGCGTATAGAACAGGGTGTCATGGATGGTGTCCTCGCTTTTATTCAAAAATTTCACATAGGACGATATGCCGCTTTCAAAGTAGAACTCATAAGTCTTGCCGTCCGGCTCTTCACGGTCATCGTGAACCGTGATGCGCACACCCTTGGTGAGGTATGCCTGCTGGCGCAAATGGTCCAATATTTTTTTCCAGTCAAATTTTATCTCTTTGAAAATTTCCTCATCAGCGTAAAAGGTCTGCGTCGTGCCGTTCGTGCTGCACTTTCCTGCTACTTCCACCGCAGTCATCGGTTTGCCATAGTTATATTCTTGGCGGTAGAGCTTGCCGTCGCGGCATATCTGCGATTCCATTTTTACTGACAATGCATTCACTACGGAAACACCTACACCATGCAAACCGCCGGAAACCTTGTAGGACTTGCCGCCGAATTTTCCGCCTGCGTGTAGCGTGGTCATCACCGTCTCTAATGCCGACTTCTTGGTTTGCTTGTGCTGCTCTACCGGAATGCCGCGGCCATTATCACTGACGCGCACACCGCCCTCCGGCAATAACTGCACATTGATAGTGTCGGCAAAGCCTGCCATTGCTTCATCAATGGAGTTGTCCACCACTTCCCAGATGAGGTGGTGCAGGCCCCTCGAGGTGGTCGAGCCGATGTACATGCCGGGGCGTAGCCGTACGGGCTCCAGGCCTTCGAGGACCCTGAAGTTGTCGGCGGTGTAGCTAGCCGC
>JAJYZQ010000019.1:3721-7026 GCA_021799835.1 bacterium
CCAGATGAGGTGGTGCAGGCATTACGTGCCCGTGGAGCCGATATACATGCCCGGGCGCTTGCGCACCGGTTCTAATCCTTCCAACACTAAAATATCTTCGGCAGTATACTGGCTTGATGTATTGTCGGTATTTTTTGGCATAATATAATAATTAGAATGAGATCCTGAAAGCGTATGGTCATCCTGAGCATGCCTACCGGCAGGCAGGCTTGTTTCAGAATCAAGATGACAATTATTCGGGATAACTACACGAGTAACTATCGCAATACGGCGTTAACCTGCTTGCGTAGCGCTATGCGGATTTTTTGCTCCTCGCGCTCAGCATCGGCACGGGAAAGCGTCCGATCCGGAGCGCGGAACACAATCCGTAGGGTAATACCTTTTTCGCCATCCTGCAACTGCTCACCGGTGAAATAGTCCACGAGTTCTGTGTTTTCCACGTATGCAGCATCACTCGCATTCACCGCTTCCATAACATCAGCATACGAATACTCGCCATTGATCACCAGCGATATGTCTCGCTCAATAGCCGGATATTTGGGCAGCTCGCGGTATTCCTGTTCGGTCTCGGCAAGATCAAGGACTGCAGCCATATCCACTTCTGCATACGCGGTATGAACAGGAATGTCTGCATCTGCTGTGCGCGTATTCATAACGCCGATAATGCCGATCAGCCGGTCACCTGATTTGATCTCCGCACTATTTTCCGGCAGCAACGCTTCATACTGCTTCCCCTGCTCTCCTTGAAGCAACGCATCATCATACCAGATATCCGCGATGCCAAGCGCTTCAAAGAGTGCATCCAGCGATCCCTTGAGGTCATAGAATGCGGCAGCATGGGTAAGATGCGCGGGAATTCCGGCACCACTATGCTGGCGCGAATGCTCGCCATACGCGATCATACCAAGCAGCCATGCTTCCACTGGCTTTTTATCCGTTCCGCCAAATATTTTCCCCAGCTCAAAAATGCGTGCTGCAGGAAAATATTTATTGGTGGTTGCGGCAGCATCCGCCAAGCTATAGAGTAATGTGGTGCGCAAATGGCTGCGCTCAGAACTCATAGGATTAAGCAAGGGCAACGCCTCTCGCGCACCATCAAGCGGCAACAAAAACAATCCCGCACGTGCCGCACTTACCATGCTATATGAAAGCACTTCATCAAATCCCACACCGCACAAAATATCGCGGACAATATTTTTCAGGTCAAACATCGGCTCGTTTTCCGCAGCAATTGATCGGCTCACCGGAAACACTGCCGGCACATTTTCATAGCCATATATCCTGCCGATCTCTTCGGCAAGGTCTTCGCGCGTAGTAATATCCGTGCGGCGTGATGGCACGTGCACAATCGCCCCCATTTTCCCATCCGTTACGGAAAATCCCAATGCGATCACAATATCCTTTATTTGCTGCGTGCTGATGTCTGCGCCAATAAATGCAGTCATAAACGCGGGATCCAGAGCAATTATATGCGGTTCCGTGGGATGCGGATAATAGTCCACGGTTTCCTGCAGAGTGCCGCCGGCATACTCGTACACAAGCTCAGCGAATCGCGCTACCGCAAAGTGTGCCAAACTCTGATCCAGGCTCTGCTCAAACCGCACCGATGCATCGGTGCGCAGCTTCAACCGCTGGCTGGTCATACGGATATGCGGACCGGAAAATGTTGCGGCCTCCAAGATAATATCTGTAGTGAGTGTGGTGATGCCAGCATATTCTCCGCCTTTAATGCCCGCGATCGCGAGCGCTTGTGTGCTGTCGGCGATCACGAGATCTTCAGTGGTCAGTGTATACGCTATGCCGTCCAAGCTGCAAAACCGCTCTCCTGCCGCTGCACGCCGTACCACAATGGTTTTGGCCGCATTTTTTTCTCCCGTTAATTTTTCCGTATCAAAAACGTGCAACGGCTGGCCGGTTTCCAACATCACAAAATTCGCAAGGTCTACCAATATGCTTATCGGCTTCTGTCCTGCTGCATACAATGCTGTAACGATCCATTCCGGCGTTTTTCCCTGCTTGATGCCGGTGAACACCGCAGCGATGTATCGCGCACAGCGGTCAGGGCTTTTAACTTCTACGGTTACCCGCTTGCCGGCTGCTGACCCTTTTTTCTGCGGCTCTTCAGCGAGAAGTTTTTGCAAAGATATAAAACGTTCAGCGGGCTGCGGCGCTACCCTAAAATTCGCGGCATTGGCGAGAATCTCTTCGGCCATACCAAAATATGACTGGGCACTCGCGCCGCGGTTCGGTAAAATTTTGATATCAAAAATATAATCGCCCTCCCGCTCTTCTACGCTTTCCACCTCAAACGCGTGCATATTCAACACATCCTCCAGTTCCGCAGGAGGCGGCATATGCGCAATATATTTCTTGAGCGTAGTATAAGAGAATAACATAAGAGAAAGTTAACGGAATTGCCGGATGAACCGCAGGTCACCGCTATGGAATAACCGGATGTCGCCGATATTGTACTTCAGCATCGCGATGCGCTCAATGCCCATGCCGAACGCAAAGCCCTGCCACTCGCCGCGCACCATACCGGCAAATTCAAAGACATTCTGGTGCACCATCCCCGCTCCCATAATTTCAAGCCAACCGGTCTGCTTGCACACGCCGCACCCCTTGCCGCCGCACTTCACACAGCGGATGTCCACTTCAAAGCTGGGCTCAGTGAACGGAAAATAACTGGGGCGCAAGCGGATAGTAAGGTCTTTTTGGAAAAAGCGCTTGAAAAATTCTTCCAGTATCGCCTTGAAATTTGCAACGCTGACGTGCTGATCCACCAGCAATCCTTCCAATTGGTGAAATTGGGTCTCGTGCGAGGCATCTGTGGCCTCATACCGATAACACTTGCCTGGCACAATGATCCGCAGCGGCGGATTATGCGCTTCCATATACCGCACCTGCATAGGTGACGTGTGCGTGCGCAGCAAATACTTATCCGATGCGTCACTCAACACGCGGTTATCCAGCCAAAAGGTATCCCACATATCGCGCGCGGGATGTGCAGCAGGAATATTAAGCGCATCAAAGTTATAGTGCTCGCTTTCCACTTCAAATCCTTCCTGCACGCTAAAGCCCATAGCGTTAAAGATCGCCGCCATCCGGCGTTGAACTGTGCTGATAATGTGCTGGTGGCCTATTGCCTTGCGGCCAAACGGAAGTGAGACGTCTAAAGATCGCTCTATAGGATGCATAGCAACAGACACTTCCCGTTCTTTTGCGGAAAAAATATCTTCCAGTTCTTGCTTTGTTTCATTGAGTGTCTTGCCGTATGCCACGCGCTGAGTAGCGGTCATATCTTT
>JAJYZQ010000020.1 GCA_021799835.1 bacterium
GCACAGAAATTTGCTTTTCATAAGCGGAAAGCACCGGAAGAAGTTTTAAGCAAAGAAATTTGAGTATGGATTTTCGCGCGATCAAGTCAGCATATCTTATTGGCATCAAAGGCGTCGGTATGACCGCACTTGCTCAAGTGTTGAAAAAGCGGGGCGTGGCGGTCAGCGGTTCCGACACTGCGGAAAAATTTTTTACCGATGATATTTTAACGAAAAATCGCATTCCATTCTTTAATGGGTTTTCTGCAGCACATATTCGGCCGGAAACCGCTGAAGTGTTCATCAGTTCTTCCGCGTATCTCGGCACTGCAACAGTAAAGAAAAGTTTTACCGGAGGTGCCACGACAAATGCCGAGGTGCAAGCAGTTCTGGCAGCTCACTTGCCCTTAGTTTCGTATGCACAGGCAGTGGGTGGGCTTATGACCGGCAATGTTGGCATTGCGGTATGCGGAAGCCACGGAAAAAGCTCCACCACTGCGATGCTGGGCGTCATTTTACAGCATGCACAAAAAGATCCGACGGTCATTGTGGGAACGGAAGTGCTGGATTGGCGTGCAAATGGCCGCGCCGGGCAGTCGCGGTATATCGTGGTAGAAGCAGATGAGTATCGCGATGCATTTCTTCATTACTCGCCGAAGATCGCCATCATCACTGCTATCAGTTACGATCATCCGGATTATTTTCCCTCACCCCGTTCTTATCTGCGTGCTTTTGAACGATTTGCTGCGCGTGTGCCGCATGATGGCGTCATTATTGCAAATGCCGATGATGAGAATGTCCGCGCTGTTTTGCGTTCAAAAAAAATTGAAGCAACTATTCAGTATTTCAGCCCCGCAGAACATCCGGTACAAATCGCCACACGTTTTCCCGAGCATCCCTACTATGCCAATGCGCTTGCTGCATATTATGCGGCGCGCGCACTGCATATTCCGACGGCAACTATTCTGTCTACACTCAGCACATTCAAGGGCACTAAACGGCGCTTTGAGCGGATTGGCGCTTACCACGGTAACCTTATCCTTGACGATTATGCGCACCATCCGGATGAGGTTGCGGCAACGCTTAAAGGATTGCGGGAAAAATTTCCAACGAAAAAAATCGCACTCATCTTTCAGCCACATACCTTTTCCCGCACCGCAGCACTCTTAGATGATTTTGCCCAAGCACTGAGCCTTGCAGATGATACATTTATTTTTCCTATTTATGGTTCGGCGCGAGAGATGAGTGGAACAGTCAGCGCTGCAGATCTTATTTATGCAATACAAAAATATGGCGGTCAGGCTGTTGCTGCGGAGCATAAAACCATCCGCGCATTGATACAGAAACTTGCTCCTCGCCAGTGGGTTATCGTTACGATGGGAGCAAGCGATATCTGGAAAATAGGCAAAGAATTAGTTGCAACCACTACCTCGACTTCATAAATATATGACCTATGCGGTCACCTCTATCTATAGTTATCGTCAACTATCGCGGCGCGCGCGATACGCTGGAGTGCTTGCGCTCCCTTGACGCAGTAACGTATGAAAATTTTTCTGTCTTTGTTGTAGAGAATGGGTCGGGAGATGACTCGCTTGATGTTATTTCTGCGTTTCATCCCCAGCACTACATACTGCATAGTATGCCATCTGCAGAGAATCGTGGATTTTCTGGCGGCAATAATATTGCATTGCGGCATATTATAGAGCATTCATCTCCTACAGATCCGGGCTATGTGCTCTTATTGAACAATGACACAGTGGTAGCGCCAGATTTTTTAGATGTGCTGATGAACGCTGCAGAGCATCATCCGGAATATGGCATTCTCGGGCCAAAAATTCATTTCTTTGGGAGTAAAACCATTTGGTTCATTGGGGGGAAGCTCCGGCAGTGCGGAACGAAAGGAATACACGTGCACTATCAGGCAGAGGATCGCGGACAATTTGACACAGCAGATATTCTCCCTACAGATTTTGTTACGGGATGTGCTCTGCTTATGCCGCTCGCACTGCTTCATCGGGTAGGACTGATGCGAGAGGATTATTTTCTTTATTTTGAGGACGTAGAATGGAATATGCGCGTGCGCCGATATGGATCGCGTATTGGTGTAGTGCCCGGCGCGGTCATTGAACATAAAGTTTCTCGCAGCACGGATCCCACATCGTTTGCCTATATTTATTATCATACGCGTAATGGTCTGGACTCGGGTTTTCGGCAGGGGAAGGGGCTAGTGAAAGTATGTGTGCTTGTTATAGCCCTCTGGACTGTAGTGAAACAATATGCCAAAATGCCCGTTAAGCGGGATCACAAATGGGAGCGGGCGATCCTTGCGGGCGTGCGGGATTTTTTCTACCATCGCTTAGGAAAATTGGCGTAACTACTATGATCATCGGTGTTGATGCAAAATCATTAGAAGGCAATAGGACAGGTGTGGGGCGATACCTCAAGAATGTCCTTGCAGAGATCGCGGATAGTATGGCGGCCGACCCCGCGTATGCTGCATGGCATTTTATTCTTTACTTTCAAACCGCAGTGCCGGAATTGGATTTTTTGCGGAACAGCCCGTTTTTTTCTATGCGAGTTCTTGGTATTGCGAGCAATTTTCGTTTTATACACCAAGGATTGACGAAAGCCGCGCGAGCCGATAAGATTGACGTACTGTTTGCACCAGAATATGTGCTGCCGCTGGGATATCGCGGGAAAAGCGTCCTGGTGCTTCACGATATTTTTTATGAGGCGTATCCGGATAAATTCAATTGGATCAGCCCACTTCATCGGATAACCTTAAAATGGCTGTCACGGCTATCCAGTAGGCGTGCAACGTGCATTATTACTCCCTCGCTATTTAGCAAGCAGGAAGTAGAGCGTCTGTATGGCATACCAGAACAGCGCATTACCGTTACGCCGCTTGCGGTGGATACTGCTTTAGAAAAATCGGTGAGCGAACAAGACATTACCACATTCAAAAAATCTCTCGGCATCACGGGATCGTTTTTCTTTTATGCTGGCTCTTTGTTCAATCGGCGGTATCCTCGCGAGATGCTTGAAGGTTTTGGAATATTTGCGCGGGAAGCTCGGGAAAAAGGTTGGCAGTTTCTTGTTGTGGGGAAAAACCACACCAACCCGCCCATAGCAGTCGCTCCTATTGCTCGCCACATTAATGAGCAGTTAGGATATGAAGCGATCATTTTGCGCGATTATTTCGCAGATGCGGAAATGCGCACAGCATATGCGGCTGCGTATGCGTTTATCTATATATCGTTCTATGAAGGTTTTGGGCTGCCTCCTCTGGAGGCAATGGCAAAAGGAACGCCTGCCATATCTACACCTTTAGGGTCATTGGCGGAAGTGGTGGGGGAAGCAAGCTTGATGGTGCAGCATCCTGATGATCCTGCAGATATCGCTGCAGCATTTCGGCATATGAGTGATCCCACTGTCCGCGCAGAATTCTCCCGCCTTGGCCGGAAGCGCGCAGCACAATTCAGTTGGCGGCGCACTGCAGAAAAAACATTACAGGTATTTCAGCAATTAGCATAACTGTTATGAAGACCAAAAATATACGACCTAACCTTTTTTCACCGCTTGCTCTTATGCTTGTTATAGAAACAATAAGCGTCTTTGTGTTTGGTGTGTTTGGCGCATCGCGGGATATGGTCATCCTTATGGATGCCATTTTCATTATCTATGCACTTCTGGAGTCGCTTGAAGCAGCGACTATTTTTACGCTGGTTTCTTTGCCGTTATTTATGGCGCTTCCTCTATCATCTGTCTCGGCATCATTTGCCGAATGGCGGCTGCTGATCATTGCTTTGTTCTTCAATTACATTAATACGGTGGGGTGGGGGAAGGCCTTTGCTATGATCGCCGCTCCTCTGCGGTCATTTTTTGCCATACCTTCTCGAGATCTGCGCAAACTGATCACTGCTGTTGTGGCGCTGATGGGAGCAAGCCTCCTCTCTATACTTGCGGCACATTATAAAGTCACATCGCTCAAGCAGATCATTTTTTATATCAATGTTTTTCTCTTTTTCCCGCCCATTTATTATATCGGCAAGCAGAGCGCAGCGCATGCTTTGCGGCTTATGTGGGCAAGCGTTGCAAGTTTGGCGGTGAGCTTGATGGTCGGATTTGTACAGTTAGCAATGGTATTCTTTATTCCGTTGCATACATTTTGGATGTGGTGGGATGCGCACTTTATTGAGCTCTTCTACGGAACAAAGCTTGCGAGCTTGCTCAGTGTCAGCAATACCTGGTTCTCATTTTATAAAAATGATCCGCCTACTATTCGTATCTTTGGGCTTTTTCCGGACTCCCACTCATTTGCTATTTTCGGGTTGATCGGTTTGGCGAGCGCGCTCGCACTCGGTGTGCATACCTGGCGTAAGACCACATGCAACGCCAAGTGGTTCCTTGTCGCCCTTGTTTTGCTAGATGTGCTGTCCTTTATTTTGTCGGGCACACGCGGCGTATGGGCAGCGGCAGTCCTCCCGCTTATTATAGCGCTGGCAATTCTGTTGCGGCGGCAGGTGAAGCTGGTACGGCTTGCACAGATCACGCTTGCAGTGCTGATCGCATTTGCGGTGATGTTTCCGGTTTCATCGTTTCTTCTTTCAAAGAGCCAGCTGGTTTCCTATAAGAATGCAACAGGTGCGGATTATGCATTTCGGCGCCTGACCACCATCGCAAGTTTTTCTGATGTATCTAACCTGGGGCGGCTTGATATTTGGAAGGGCGGACTGGAATCTTTTATCCATCACCCGCTTATTGGCATCGGTATCGGCAATTTCCCCCTTGCTCTAGGCGATACGATCAGCACATTAAAAGAAGGTGCGTCTGCTCATAACCTCTATTTGAACTTTGCCGTAGAAACGGGTATTTTGGGTTTGGCAGCATTTTTGTGGGTTCTCTATCGCATCGGCGAAACCGTGATAGTGACGGTGCGGCGCAGTGTTCCTGAACAAGGCGAGCAGAGAGTTTTCCTCGCTTTCACTTTCTTTTTTGGAATTGTTTTTGCGTGGATTCTCGTTTATAATGGTGTTGATGTAGTGCTGATCAATGATAAAGTGCTTCTCTTTTTTGTGAGTCAGTTAGCGATTCTGTATAGTATAACTAAGTATATCAAACAGAAATAATCTTCTATGAATAAGACTATAAAAATTGTTATTGTTGTGGTGGTAGCGCTCGCTGTGGCAAGCGGCATCTTTGAGTTTATTCATAGCCAAGGGTTTAGTTTCTCTTCCTCGCCCGCTCAGGCAGACTTTTCGTATGGCGGCGGATTGCCCCCAATACCCGGCATCACTAAAAATCCTGATATTACCAATATCCTTGTTTTGGGGGATAGTGTCGGCCGGCAAAGCCAGGACGCGGGAGCAATGCTTACTGATTCTATAATGCTGGTTAGTGTGGACAGCAAAACCCATAAAGTTGCGATGACATCCATTCCGCGGGATATTTATCTCACGATGCCGCTTTCATCGGATAAACAGAAAATAAATGAGGCATACCAATTAGGTGAAGAAAAACAACCTGGCCTTGGTCTTGCGTATGCAAAGTGGGAAGTTTCACGGGTGACTGGCCAATATATTGACTATGCGGTAGTGATCAACCTGAATTCTTTTCAGGGCATTGTTGATGCGGTAGGCGGCGTAGATATCTATCGCGCCACACCTTTTGATGAAAATGTGCAGTGGCACAATGACCCCATCTTTGCAGCTACTAATGGCAACTTTCATGTTCCTGCGGGGTGGAGCCATCTTGATGGCACGATGGCCACGTATTATGTAAGAAGCAGAGAAACGACGACGGACTTCAATCGTGCGGCGCGCCAGCAGCAGGTTATCCTTGCGGTGAAGGATAAACTGGAATCGTTGGGCATCTGGAATAGCATTCCCAAACTGATGGCAATATATTCAGCAGTAAAAGACAATATAGAAACGGATATGACCGTGGGAGATATCTACAATATGCTCACGTTGGCAAAAAACCTAAATTATTCTACTATAAACCATACAGTGTTGGACGTTTCCACCAGCGGGCCATTCTGTCAAACCAATCTTTCTGATGGCACCTATGTTATTTTGCCTAAGAATGGCACGTTTGCTGATGCGAGGAATATTATGAATGGTATTATTGCTGGTTTACAGAATAATGCTGCCACCTCTCCTGCCACCACTTCTGCAACGGGTGCAGCGACGACCACTTCTGCAACTGCTGCTATCGGCGTTCCCGCCATTATGCCCGGCAACTTTGTGACCTGCCCTGCAACAAGCTCTGCGGCGAATAATTAATTGTGCACTATAATCTATGAATACTCTTCGGCAGCGCGCCCAATCAGCGAAGTACTTTTTGATTGTTCTTGCGGCTCTTGTCGTCTTTTTTGGTGGCGTGTTTGCGGGGAGTTTTTGGGGTTCTGCGCAGCCACAGAATATCAGCAAGAATGTAAATTTCGGGCTCTTTTGGCAAGTCTGGAATCTTATTGAATCAAAGTACGTCAATAAAGGAAATCTGAATCAGCAACAGATGGTATATGGCGCTATTGATGGCTTGGTTAATTCGTTGGGCGATCCGTTCACTGAATTTATGGATCCCGCACAGGCAAAACAATTTATGCAGGACGTGAATGGCAGTTTTGGCGGGATTGGCGCGGAGATCTCTGTTAATGCTAATAATATGCCTATGATCGCCGATGCGCTGCAAGGAACTCCCGCGCAACAGGCAGGGCTTCAGAAAGGGGATGTCATTGTGAAGATCAACGGCAAGAGTACAACCACTATGAACCTGGACCAAGTGGTGCAGATGATCCGCGGCAATGTGGGTACGACGGTCACGCTTTCCGTCATTGAACCAAACGGTACAACAAAGGGCTACACTATAACGCGAGCGACCATTGCAGTTCCTATTGTCACCTGGACGATGTTGCCAAATAAAATCGCTTATGTGCATTTAATGAACTTTGACCAAAATGCATCGGCAAAATTCAACGACGTAATGGCTGCTGTTCAGCAAGCCGGTGCGCAGAAAATGATCCTGGATATGCGCTCCAACC
>JAJYZQ010000021.1 GCA_021799835.1 bacterium
CAGCGCTCTTATGAGGTTGCGAGCAAAGTTAAAAGCTCTATGATCTATCCGGCATTCGTGCTCGGTATGTTTGTGATCATCGGCACCGTAATGATGGTATTCGTTGTGCCGAAACTTACTGCGATATTCAAGCAGTTCGGCGGTAAGCTGCCGCTGCCAACGCGCATATTGATCGCGGTCAGCGGATTTATCAGCCATTGGTATCTGGAATTATTTCTTGCCATTATCGTATTGGTGATTCTGGCTATTTACTACGCCAGCACTGAGCGCGGGAAGCGATTTCTGGATACGATGCTGCTGACTCTGCCAGTGGTGAAAGGCATTTCGCAAAAAATGTATTTGAGCCGGTTCGCGGATAACTTAAGCACCTTGATCAAAGGCGGGCTGCCTATTGTGCAAGCACTTCAGGTTACTTCTGATGTAGTCGGCAACCGTGTTTATAAATCCATTCTTGCTGAGGCGGCGGAAGAAGTGCGGAAAGGAAATTCCATCAGCTCCGTTATCAGCAAACATGCTGAATTTACGCCGCTTATCGTGCAAATGGTAAAAACCGGAGAAGAAACCGGAAAGCTTGATTCCATACTGCTCAACATCTCCGACTTCTATAAATATGAAGTGAACAACTCCATTGATGGCTTGGTCGCATTGATTGAACCGGCGCTTATTGTGGTGTTGGGTTTGGGTGTCGGTGTATTGGTTGCATCCATTCTTTTGCCGATATATAGTTTAGTATCCAATATCTCTTGAGGTGTTTGGGAGAAGGTGTATACTATGAAAGAGATATATCGTATTGCATAGATTTTGCAGTGTGTTATAATTATTCCATTCAAAGCGGTCGTATACCATTATTAGTAATTATAATCTTCTATGAGGACTAGCCATAGTAAAGCATTTACCTTGATTGAGTTGCTGATCGTTGTGGCAATCATTGGTTTGCTGGCCGCTATCATCACGGTAACGGTGGCGGGAGCCATCTCCAAAGGCCGCGATGCGCGGCGCATCGCCGACCTCAATACGATGAGAACGGCAATGTACCAATATTACACCAACAATAACGGAAGCTTTCCCTCAGTAGGTGCGAGCACTACCTGCAATAATGCATCATTCGCTTCGTTGAGTGCGTCATTGGTTACTGCAGGAATATTGCAATCAAACCTGGTTGACCCGTTAAACTCCGGCAACTATCTGTATTATGCTGCGGAGAACACCTCATCGTTTGTGTTGGGTGCAGAGTTGGAAAACTCCAGCAACCCCGCGCTCTTGACCAGCGTTGCGCCGGGCAATGTGCCATCCGGGCTGACGTGCAGCACTACGACGGCGTACAATACGTGTGTTAATGGCCAAAACACTTCGGGATCTACCTACAATGGTTACTGTGTGACGCAGTAATACTATCTCTTGGGTACATCACCAACCAAAACCCTGCTTCGGCGGGGTTTTGTGTATTTGAAATCAGGGATTTTTATGGTACTATGGTGCAGAGTATAGTAAATATACGCCTGATCATAAGGCAGTATCATTAATCCGAGTGGCCGAAGCGCAGAATATCTTTGGCGCAGGAATTACAGTATGATTGTGGGGACTATTGTTGCATTTATTTTTGGTTGTATAGTGGGAAGTTTTTTGAATGTTGTTATTTTACGGACAGAAAAAAAAGAACAGTTTCTTTCTGGCAGATCGCACTGTATGCACTGCCAGCATACGCTCAGCTTCTGGGATCTTATTCCGGTGGTGAGTTATATCGCGCTTGGTGGGAAGTGCCGCTATTGCAAAGCAAAGCTGTCTGCGCAATATCCGATCGTTGAAGCACTGACCGGCGTATTGTTTGCGGTAGGATTTTGGTTTGCTGCGCCGGTATTTTTGCCGCATAGCGTTTTGTTGTTTGCCCTCGTGATGCTATACTATATGGTAGCGGTCAGTATGATGATCGTGATGTCGTTCTACGATTTCCGAACACTGACCATACCGAACGCGTTCATTACATTTTCTGTTTTCTCCGCGCTGGTATTTGATTTCTTGCTGATATTTTTTCCGAAGCCCGCGGCAGCAGCAAGCTATTGGTTTTCTTTTCCGTCATTCAACTTTTTCAGCAGCATAGAGGGAGCAGTTATTGCGGCACTGTTTATGCTATTCCTGTATCTCGTGACTATGGGCAATAGTATGGGATTCGGCGATATTAAGTTGGTGGTATTTTTGGGATTATTGTTGGGTTGGCCGAATATTCTCTTGATGATCTTTGCGTCGTTCGTATTGGGTGCGGTCACCGGCATCATCCTGCTTATCTTTCGCCTGAAGCATCTGCAATCCAAACTTCCCTTTGCGCCATTTCTTGCGGCGGGATCATTACTCACCATATTTTTAGCAAATCTCGTGTTTTATGGTTATCTTCACGGATTTTTCTAAGCGCATACGCAGCGAACAAAGCTTTACCTTGGTGGAATTATTGATCGTTTCCGTGCTTATTATCATTTTAAGCGCGTTAATGCTGGTCAATTTCAATTCCAACCAAGGGGCAGTGTCTTTGCAGAATGCCGCACAGAAAGTGGCGCTTGATATTAGCAGAGCGGAAAGTATGGCACTCTCTAGCAGCACTCAGGGCGGCACGCCACCTGCGGGATATGGCATTCATTTCTCGCTGAATACGCCTTCTGCAAACCCGCCCTATTCGGGCAATGATGCAAAATCGTATGCGATATTTTGTGATAATGGCACTAATTATGCCAACAGTAACGGCTTATATTCCTCCAATGCCTGTGCATCGCAGACGCTGATAGAATCATTACCGGCTAATGTTTCGGTGACCGCCCTTTCCACGACGCTGAATAACGGTTTGGACGTTTCCTATTTTCCGCCCATTCCGGCGCTTCTCGTGAACGGCAACGCTTTTTCCTCAATAGCGGCAGGGTATGTGACCATTACTTTAGGCAGCGCGGTAAACCCTGCTATTCATAAAACCATTTATATTTATTCCACCGGACAAGTAAGTGTCCAATGAGTATGCGCATACGAATCATTATGCCGCGTGTTGCGGAAACTGAAGCATTCACGTTACTGGAAACTATGATCGCGATCGCCTTGCTCACGATTGGCGTGGTGGCGAGTTTGCTTTTGATGTCGCGCGCTACAGGCGCGATCGTGCAAGGAACGCAAAATCTTATCGCGTCAAACCTTGCGGCGGAAGGCATAGAGTTGGTGCGGAATCAGCGTGATACGAACTGGTTAAATAACCAACCATGGTATTACAATATGCTGCCTGCGGGATGCAGCGACCCTTCCAGCTGTACGGCGACACCGGTGACGGGAACGGTTTCCTATGACACCTCAAATGCAAATGATGCGTCAATATTCACACCCGGCATAGCCAATCAACAGCTTTATCAAAATGCAACGGGTTTTTATACTGCCACTGCTGCGGGAAATACCCAGACCCCGTATGCGCGGACAGTGACGTTGACCTATTACACCGACACCACGGTCCCCGCTTCTCCAGCAGATGTTTCCACAACCTATATGCAGGTGGTGAGTACGGTAAAGTATCAGACGCGTGGGCAGAATGTCAGTGTGAGTGTTGAGGATAATTTATATAATTGGCGATAGAATACAGCGCATATGCTTCACTACCCTGCGGTAAAAAAAATCATACAAGATCGCTTTGCCGACATACGCAGCTTTACGCTGATTGAAATGATGGTTGCCGTTGCGATATTCAGTTTTGTGCTAATCTTGGGGTCAGGGATATTTGTCCTGTCGGTGCGGCAGGAAAGCAATGCTATTGCTGTGCAGAATGCACAGGATAACTTGCGCTACGTATTGCAAGAAATGGCGCGCACAATCCGCGTCAGCACCTGGAATACCAATGGAACCGGCTGCCCTGCAGGGAACTCATATCCCACAACCAGCACACCAAATGGCACGTTTAATGCTTTGCCGATCACGAGCTACAACCTCATCAATCCCAACAACACGTCAACTCAAGTGGGAGCGATCTGCTACTATCTCTCCAGCGGGACGATCTATGAGACGGTACCGAATTTGAGCATTTCTTCGCTGCCGCTTACCGGTCCGAACGTTTCCATTTCCAACCTGTCATTTTATACCCAGAATTTCGGCTCCTCATCTGCACAAGCGCGGGTAACTATTTTAGTTGACCTTTCGGTAGCCAATAGCGCTATTTGCAGCACGAGCAATCCTTGTGTCGTTCAGGTCACTACATCACTGAGAAATCTTAATCAATGAACCAGATAAAACTATTCATTCGCAGGGCCGTACAGGGCGCGCATGATGAAAGCGGCGCGTCATTACTGCTTACTGTTCTTATTCTTGCCTACGTATTTGCGATCGCATTGATCTTGGCGAGCATTGTGGTGCTGGAGCTTAAACTGGTGGGCAATTCAGTCAATTCCACTATTTCCATTTATGCTGCAGATGCGGGCATTGAGAAGTCACTCTATACCGTGCGTAAAACTAATTACGCGCAATACTATACTTCACTTTCGTTCTGTAATCAGATGGGCAATATTGTCGGTGGCACGCCGCAGTATTCGGTGAGCGGAACGCTTTCCACCACATCAGGCGGAACAACGATCAATTCTATGGGCAGTTTCCCCGCAGCATCCACCACCTGCGGATCGGTGGGCGCAACGACAACGCAGCGCGGGTTGCAGGTAACGTTCTAATGCTATGAATAAGAAAGAAGCAGCAGGGCGCATTGCGCGCCTCCGTAAAACCATCAATCATCATCGGTATCTCTATCACGTGTTGGATCGGCAAGAAATATCTGATGCAGCGCTGGATTCGCTCAAGCACGAACTGAAAAAACTGGAAGACCAGTATCCTGATCTCATTACGCCGGATTCGCCCACGCAGCGCGTTGGCGGGGAGGCATTGAAACAATTCAAGAAGGTCACGCATCACGTGCCGATGATATCACTGGAAGATGTCTTTAGCGCGGAAGAATTTGAACAGTGGATGGCGCGCACGCAAAAACTGTTGCCGCATAATACATTGTTATACTTCGCGGAGCTGAAGATTGATGGTTTTGCCATATCACTGATTTACCGGCGCGGCCTTTTTGTATTGGGCTCAACGCGGGGAAATGGAAAAATTGGAGAAGAGGTGACGCAAAATCTCAAGACCATTGAAGCAATTCCCCTGCGGCTGGTGATGCCGGAACAGCGTGATATTGAGCGGATCGGCTTGTCGTACGCGGCAGTGCGACAAGCAGCGGAAGAGGGAGAGTTTGAGATCCGCGGCGAGGTATATCTGAGCAAAAAAGAATTTCTTGCGATCAATCATGAGCGCGAAAAAGAAGGATTGCCGCTCTATGCAAATCCGCGCAATACCGCTGCCGGAAGCATTCGGCAGCTTGATCCGCGGATCGCTGCGGGGAGAAACTTAAGCTTTCTTGCGTATGATGTGGTGACTGACGTAGGGCAAGAGTTTCACTCTCAAGAGCATATGCTTGCGCAACTCCTAGGTTTTCGGACAGATGGAGTCGCAGAACAATGCGCCGATGCCAAAGCAGTGGAGGCGTTTCATAAAAAAATCTCGGACCATCGGGAAAAATTACCCTATCAAATAGATGGTGTTGTGGTGAACGTGGATAGCAATGCTTTGTTCGCACGGCTGGGTGTTGCGGGAAAAGCGCCACGGGGTGCGGTTGCATTCAAGTTTCCACCAATGCAGGCGACAACGCGCGTGCGTGATATCCAGGTGCAAGTAGGCCGCACCGGCATACTGACTCCTGTGGCAATACTTGATCCTGTGGCAATTGGCGGTGCTACGGTCTCCCGCTCAACACTGCACAACCTTGATGAGATCCGGCGATTGGATGTGCGTATCGGCGATACGGTTATTGTGGAGCGTTCGGGTGATGTCATTCCAAAGGTTATAGCGGTTATTGCATCGCTCCGCCCGCGTGACGCCAAAGAATTCCATATGCCGCGAAAGTGTCCGGTAGACGGCTCACCAGTCGTGCGTAAAGACGGCGAAGTATATTATCGGTGTTCCAATCCGCAGTGTGGCGCGCAGGAAGAGGGGCGCATAGAGCATTTTACGGCAAAAAGCGCTATGGATATCAAAGGCCTCGGCCCAAAGATCATCCAAACATTTATTGACAGCAATCTTATCCGTGATCCGGCAGATCTCTATGATTTGACGATCGGCGACATTAAGCCGCTTGAGCGATTTGCAGAAAAGTCGGCGGAAAACATCATTGCCGCAATTGATCGGAGCCGGCGCGATGTGGAGCTCTGGCGGTTTATCAATGCTCTTGGCATTATGCATGTTGGCGAGGAAACTGCCGTGGGCCTCGAGGAGCACTTCAAAACAGCGGAGGCGATAATGGCGGCAACAGATGAGCAATTGCGGGAGATTCCTGATATCGGGCCAAAAGTTGCCGAGTCAATCACGAAATGGTTTGCACAGGAAAAAAATCGGAAGCTCTTCGCGCGCTTATTGCGCGCGATACACCTTAAAGTACTGCAGCCGCGTGTTGCTGCGAGCCAGTCGCTTCACGGCAAAACATTTGTGGTGACCGGTACGTTAGAGAATTTTTCACGGGAAGAAGCCAAAGAGGCGATCCGCGCACGCGGCGGCAATGTGGCAGAAAGCGTATCGGCGCGCACGAGTTACGTTGTCGTGGGTAGTGATCCGGGCAGTAAGTATGCCAAAGCCCAGACACTGCACATTCCGATAGTGTCTGAAAAAGAATTCAAAAAAATGTTAGAGAAAGCGTGATGCGATGAAGCGTTTGATTGCGCGAGTAAGAATATTTATCTATAATGAAGTAAGGAGTGGGGTTGTGATTTAGTATTGTCATAAATAAGGTGTATGTGAATATTGTACTGGTAACTTTGTGTGTATGTTAAAAAAATTGTTTTTTGGCGGAGTGATCATTGCTGCGGCA
>JAJYZQ010000022.1 GCA_021799835.1 bacterium
ATCCGCACCACTCATCTCTTCTCCCCGGCTTTCTTCTTCGCGGCGCAGATCTTCCAAAACAGCAATGCTGTCATGGATCTCAGCAAGTTGGTGCTGAATGCGGCGATATGCATATACTTCTTCTTGTCGGTCAGCGATAGCCGATCCGATCCGCGCCAATTCTTCTTGGTTATGCCATAGCGCGGGATCCTGTTGCTGCGCTATAAGATCCTCCAGTTCGCTTTCTTTTTCTGCCATATGCAAATACTCCCGTAGTTTGACGAGAGATTCTTCAATATGCTGCAGCTCTTCTTTTAATTTATCCATTTGCCCACCATACCATACAACCACCTCATTTTCAATGAATCCCCTGTTCCCCGCCTCACTATTATTTGCTACAATGGGTCTATGAATACCTCAGCAAAAGGGCGGAATGCTGAACAGATTGCCATTGATTTTTTGCATCGCAATGGTTATGCCATCATTGCGCGCAACGTCCACACATCACACGCTGGCGAGCTTGATGTGGTTGCCAAAAAAGAGAAAATGCTTTACTTTATAGAAATCAAAAGCTCCACACGACCAGAAATAGCGCCGGAGTTCAATTTTACCGCACAGAAACAAAAGCATTTACTGCGCGCTATCCAGCTCTATCTCCTCCGCAACCATCTTGATGGAGAGCATCCCTGGCAGCTTGACTTAATAGCGATCACCCTCAGTAATGGTCAGCCCATGATCACCCATTATCCGAATATTTTGTTTGCATAAAAAACAACATAATCCGTAGTACTATGGTAAAGCAACAGTTAGTGGAATACGCCGTGCAAGAATTGAATAAGCAAGTGCCGCAAGATCGCATCAAAGAGATCTTGCATATGTCCGGGTGGATGGATGATGATATCGCTGATTCATTGCAAGCAGCATGGGAAACGATGCAAGCCGACACCCCCGATCCCACTGCAGCATAATAATATTAAGACAATAGTTAAGAATAGGAATGCAGTGTATACAATTTTTGCGGCATTGACGAAGTGAGCGGACAGGGTGTCTCTGCGCAGCAGAGATGAGCGAACGAGTCACAGAACGAAGCCGCTCGCTGGACGGTTAAGTATCCGCAAAAATTGTATACACAAATAACATAGGCAAATAGTATGCCGAGGTAGCTCAATGGTAGAGCAACGGTATCGTAAACCGTCGGTTGGAGGTTCAATTCCTCTCCTCGGCTCAGCAATAGGTTCGCACTTCGTATGACCACAACAAGGCACAACCGCAAACTGTTCATTTGGGACTTTCATGGAACGCTGGAACAAGGAAACGAATACGCGGTGCGCGCCATGACCAACATCATTCTGCAGCGACATGGATATGCCGAGCGTTTATCGGGAGTGCAATGCCGCACGCTCTACGGCAAGAAATGGTCCGACTATTTTGCCGCTTTACTGCCCGACGAACCGCCGGCCATCCACGCAGCATTGCAAGCTGCATGCTTTGCATTCTCCGCCGAGCATCCGGAGATCATCACCGGACACATCCACCCCGCGCCGTATGCGCGCGTCGTACTGGAAACCATCTAGCAGCGGAAGCACGAACAAGTACTCGTCTCCAACACCAAATCGGAATCGTTAGCGGTATTCATTCACGCGGTCGGATTGGACCATATATTCCCGCCGCATAAGGCATTCGCGGCAGATGCTCATATAAACAACCGAACAAAATATGATACGATACGACCGTTTCTCGCAGCACATCGGTTTTCCGCTATCGTCACTATCGGAGATTCCGCCGGCGATGTGGCATTAGGCAAAATGATCGGCGCGATCACGTATCTCTACGCCCCATCATCCGATGCATTCAAGCCCGCCGAAAACCCCGATTACCGCATTACCGATCTGCGCGCCGTACTGGACAGTGTATAGATAGCCGATCCGGCCTGCTTACAGCAAAACCGCCAATCGGCGGTTTTTTTGCGTTTTCGTATTTTATGCATATTTTCCTGGTATACTAGTATGTATATGCATATCATATGCAACGTTTCTCCGTTGCACGCATTATACTACCAAGTTATGCACTACCTCGTATTTATTTATTCTCCGGCCTATGAATGTACCGGAAGAACAGGGACTGATCGCAACAGCGCAAAAAGATCCTGAAGCATTTGCCGAGATATATAATCAGTATTATCCCCGGATATTCGGCTATGTGCTGAAGCGGACGGCAAACCTTGAAGCCGCCCAAGATATTACTGCGGAAACCTTTTTCAAGGCATTGCGAAAACTCTGGCAATTCCACTGGCGCAATGTTCCTTTTTCTGCGTGGCTCTACAAAATTGCCACCAATGAGACCAACCAATATTTTCGGAAAGGGAAACACTATGTTTCTGCTTCGCTCAACAATCTCATTGAGCGCGGCTATGAACCGATCTCCGTACAAACGCCAGAAACAGAATACCAAGAAGCCGAAGAGCAGCTGCAGCAGCACCGCGACTTTCTCGCCTGCCAAGAAAAGATCGCTACCCTTGACATCAAATATCAGGAAGTGATCTCACTCCGTTTTTTTGAGCAAAAACAATTGAAAGAGATCGGCCAGATCCTGGGCAAATCGGAAGGAACGGTAAAATCCCTCTTGCATCGGGGCTTGGAAAAATTGCGTGTGATGATGAATGCGGAAAGCAGAGAACACACACAACATATTCCGCAACCTTTCGCGCCAGTCTGTATTGTACGTAGCGAAAGGCCGAACGTAAAATTAATCACCCCCAAATATCCAGAATCATGAACACTAAAGAAGAGTTGATAAAAAGATTGGAGCGTTTAGACCTCCCAAACATCAAACTGCCCCGCCATCGGCAGAACCTCAATATGGCTCTGCTCCATTCTGGATATCTTACTCTTAAGAAACAAACCACTATGTCTCTTATGAGAAAATTCGCTACAGCAGGTACGATCGCTCTTGCTGCTGCGGTAGTCGCCATAGGCATCGGCTATTTCAAAAACCCCGGCTCATCGGTAGCATACGCAAAACAGCTCGCGCAATCCAGCTATCATGCGGTGCTATCTCTTTCCCCTGCTCAGCAGATCGCGTTGGGCAACCGCATTGGTTGGAGCGTCTCCACCCCTGCAGAATTACTGCGTGAAGCGACCAATGCAAATGACCTCTCAACGGTCTCGTATAATCAATTTATGCATGAAAACGCGCAAACGGCCGTGGCAAGCACGGCAAATACGACCAGCGCTACCAGCAATCCATCGGCTGCTGCCGATATGCACAATGCCCGGTTCTTACAGTTTACTGCACAGAATGGCGAGGTGATCTACCTTGCTATTGAACAGAACAATTACCTACCGATCATGGTTACCGTGATGCCATCCTCGGCTGCAACGGTCTTTGCTACTGCGTCAACAACTGCTGCCGCTTCTGCACCCGTACCGGCAACGGTTATCGTGCAAACGCCGGGAACACGCCACAGCGTAACGCCCCATAAAGAACTCAACGAGTCAACGAGCACCAACGCTACCGCAAGCGCTCCAGTGAGCTTCGTACACAATATTATTCCCCCGTTCGTCTCACTCTTCCATGGATTGCATCTGGGTTTATTTAAGCACGCTACCAAACTAACACCACCCACGACTCCACCATCAACTGCTCCCGCAACAACAACCTCTACTGCGGCAGCAACGGCAAGTGCGGCGATCAGTCTGCCTCACTTCTTCCATTCCGTCTTGCGTGACATCACCTCGCTCTCGCTCGCAACCCAACCCGCAACCACATCATCCACAGCACCAGCGACAGCCGCTACTCCTGCAACTTCATCGGCTACCGCACCGCAAACGCTTTCAGCTACTGCCGCGACAACGCCGAGTACTGCGATCAATCTGGCAGAGTTCTCCCGCACCAATGCCAGCATCGTAAACATTTTCAACATTAACGTCCGCAATGTTACCCTCAACGCAGCGTTCATGAGAATGTTTCCCGACCCCCAAGCCCAGCCAGTCACCAGATCAGTGACCGGCAGCACTACTGGATCGGCGAGCGCACGTACTTCATCAATGTGAAAACAAACATTATGAAAATGTATCAGACAGTTTTATCCACTTCCACATTGAGTATTTATCCAAACTTGACGGGAGCACCGGGGGAGGGCTTCCGGCAAGGGGAAGGGTAACAACACCCTTGAGATGAAATGAGCTGCCATAAGCAACCAAAAACCAATCGCGGGCATCGGTTGGTTTTTGGACGTTGTCATTCTTATTTTCTGGTCAATATTTTCTCGTCATCTTAAATTTTGTTTTAGTTGTCATCCCGAACCTGCCTGCCGGCAGGCAGGCAAATGTGAGGGATTTCCAATATTTTTCCCTAGCAAAAACCCCGCCGAAGCGGGGCTATGGAGTGAGAACACGAACGGCAAGATGCTTCTTGCCGAATGAGAGCGCTTTTTGCATGGCAGCATATCCGTATCCCATAAAGAGATCAATATGATCGCCAGTAATAGCGCCACCGGTATCAGTGACCACCCCTCTGCCATAACCCGGCACATCCAGTTGCGTGCCGTGCGGGAAAACGGCGGGATCGGCGGCAATGTCGCCAACGGTCGCTGTAGCGCCACTATGCGTGATGCCCTTGCCGTTCAGCTCAAGGTCTCCCGCATAGCTGCCCGTTACATAGCGCGGCTGTCCGGGAAGCGGGCCATAGTATGCCGTGACCTCAAGCATCCGATACTCTGCCGGATACTGAGGCGCGCCACGGCTTACATCCGCTGCAGCCATATGAGTGGTATGCGGCAGGATATGATAGGACGCGAGTTCAATATGTTCCACAATGTCAGAGTTTACGTATCTGAAGCGCGTTGAACTACATTGCAATGCGTTTGCCGGCAAAAAGGCAAATCGGCATAGTGGTGCTGATGTTCTCCAAGGTGCAGTAATAGAACGCTCTTTGATGCTAGCCGCCACCTGGTGGGCTGCATCATTCGTTCTATTTTGACCGCTGCTATAAACAGAACTTGATCCAACAATACTACTAGCGAGCAGTACGCACAGCCCGCCAACGATCATGCTCTTTTTATAAGGGGCCAATAAAATCCCTCCTCAATCTTTGGTTTTCTGCGAACCAGGTATACACTAACACGTTTATATATATTTGTCAATATCCCCATTATGCGGAAATATCACACAAACAACACTGACGCGTGCATACCGGCGCCGCATAGTTGTTGTTACGGTAGGTGAGTAGAAATGGGTGCGCGAGAACGCCGGCTGCAGCAACCAACTATCCTTGCGTATAAGAGCATTCTTTATTGGAACACTTCACCTTTTTGCCTTTTTCCACGAGTAAGCTTCCACATAACGGGCATTTTTCGCCGGTCGGCTTATCCCAAAGTGCAAAGTCACACTGCGGATAGTTGCTGCAACCATAGAATACTTTGCCGCGCTTCGTGCGCTTTGCAACGATATCCCCTGTTTCACATTTCGGACATTTCACTGCGAGCACATCCTGAATGGATTTGGTATAGCGGCATTCGGGGAATTTGCTGCACGCATAGAATTTGCCGAAGCGACTCTGCTTGATGACCAGCTGCGCACCGCACAAGGGGCAGATCTCATCCGTTTCCTCAACAGTAGTTTCTTTTTTCACTGCTTTATATTTTTCTTCCAAATTTTTCTCAAACGGCCCATAAAAATCGCTCAGCACATTCACCCATTCTTTTTTCCCTTCCGCGATCTCATCAAGGTTATTTTCCATCTGCGATGTAAAGTGATAGTCCACGACATCCGGAAAATTTTGCACGAGCATCATATTTACTTTTTCGCCGATCTCCGTGGGATACAATTTTTTCTCATCGTCTCTCCCTACATATCCGCGGCTCGTGATGTTGGAAATGATCGGCGCATACGTGGATGGCCGCCCTATGCTATATTCTTCAAGCACTTTAATCAGCGTTGCTTCGCTATAGCGCGCGGGCGGCTGAGTAAAACTCTGCTTCCCTTCTATATTGTGCACATCCAGCTCTTCATGCGATGAGAGTTTCGGTAGTGTCACATCGGTTGATTTGGTCGGCCAAACAGCGAGGAAGCCGTCAAACTTTAACACGCTGCCGTTCGCCTTGAACTGATAGGCATCGCTTTTTCCTGAAACAACGATAGTCACCTTGGATGAATCAAAGATCGCTTGCGCCATCTGGCTTGCGGTAAAGCGCCGCCAAATAAGGTTGTAGAGCTTAAACTCCTGTGCAGAGAGATGTGATTTAATGCTTTCCGGCATAATATGCGGATCCGTAGGGCGAATCGCTTCATGCGCTTCCTGCGCATTCTTACTCCGCGACTTAAAATGCCGAGAAGTGACGGGCAAATAATTTTTTCCATACCGGTCACCAATCACTTCGCGCGCGGACGCAAGCGACTGCGCAGAAAGGTTGAGCGAGTCAGTACGCATATAGGTAATCAAGCCGGTACTGCCACCCGTGCCAATATCTTTTCCTTCATACAGCCCTTGGGCAAGCATCATGGTCTGGCGAGAACTGAAACCGAGGCGCTTGAACGCTTCCTGCTGCAAGGTGCTCGTAGTAAATGGCGGCAACGGATTTTTTACCGTTTCTTTATTCTCCACCTGCTCTACAACAAATGCCATCCCTTGCACATCATCAATGATCTGTTGCGCTGCTTCGCCGGTTGTAATGGCAAGCTTGTCTAGTTTTTTGCCGTTCACCGCGGAGAGTTCCGCATCAAACAATTCTGATTTTCCTTTTTGCGCGCAATGCGCGACGATTTTCCAGTATTCCGCACTAACGAATTTCCGCCGCTCATCTTCCCGCTCTACGATCATCCGCAATGCTACGGATTGCACGCGCCCCGCGGAAAGCCCGCGATAGATCTTTTTCCAGAGGAACGGTGAGAGCTTG
>JAJYZQ010000023.1 GCA_021799835.1 bacterium
ACGCCATATCACGACACCGCCCACAATAACTAATACCGCGATCACGAGAGCGATAATGATCTGGATGCTTTTTGTGCCCTTAATGTCCATACAAATATATTACTGATACGGCAAATTGCCCCACACGTTATAAGATTTGTTCAGTTGATTATAGTATATCAAAAAATCAAGTGCCGTGTAAATAGAATCGTGCTGCCGATCAACACCGTTTCATTCGCCAAATATCATTCTGCGTGAGTATTCAGAATATTCCACTCATCACGCACGATCTGCCGGTCATCCCAAGGGATTTTTTTTCCGCCTGCGACACACATCCACGGTTCTGCGCCTTTGCCGGTCACTACCACTGCAGCACTACCGTTACTGCGCGCAGCGGCAAGCGCCTGATGAATTGCTGCCCGCCGATCCACCACTACAGAGACCGGAACGCCTGCGGGGATGCCGCTTTGCACAGCGTGAATAATCTCTGATGGATCCTCATCATACGGATCTTCATCGGTCAGGATGATCTGCTGGCAAAATTCTCCCGCAAGTTTCCCCATCTGTGGGCGCTTCCATTTATCTCGTCCTCCGCCTGCGGATCCGAGCACGCAAACCATAGCCGCTTCCTTATATTGCGTGTGGACAAAGCGATATACTTTCTCTAACGAATCAGGCGTGTGCGCATAATCCACAAAAACCGGAAACGGTTCCGCCATCACCACGTCCATCCGGCCAGGCGGATGAGATGCCTTTTCAATCGCCCGCTCAATAGTGTCCAGATCAACACCCAAGCACTTGCCCACCGCCATCGCAGCCAGTGCGTTATACACATTAAACAAGCTGAGCAACTTCAATGCGATATCTTGGTTATACACAGAAAACGTGCTGCCATCAACAGTCACCACGACATCACGCGCCATAACTAAATTGTGCAGATTGAAACATTCTATCTTCTCAACATCTTCCGCACACTTCATTGTTTTGAAAAATTCCTCAAACCGCTCTCTCGGCGTATGCTCATAGATGCCATACGCATAAAATTGTTGCGTAGGAACGCGAACAAATTGTTGATAATGATCATCGTTGATATTAATGATGCTGGTTTTACGGATGGACTTCTTGAAAGGATTTTTTGCGGTCGCCGCAAACAATTTTGTTTTTGCCTGCACATACTGGTCAAAGCTCCCATGGCTTTCAATATGCTCAGGAGTGACATTGGTCACTACAGCAATATCAAATGCAATGAACTTATGCCGCATCTGCTTGATGCCTTCGGAAGTGACCTCAATAACCGCATACTGTACGCCATTGTCTGCTGCTTCTTTAAGCGATCGCTGGAGAAATGACCTGCCGGGCATCGTCATCTTAAAATTGTTGACCTGTTCAGTGTCATTCGTCTTAAATCGCAAAGAAGAAGTAGAGAATACCGTATGCCCCGCTTCACGAAGAATGCGGTGAATAAGATCCACGGTCGTAGATTTTCCATTGGTGCCGGTAACGCCGATGACCGTCATGCGATGCGAAGGAAACCCATAGCGCACCGCGCTCATAAACGCCCATAGTGAGAAATACCAATCCCACACGACCGGTGGAAGAAATTTTTTCAATGCTTGCTTCATTTTTTTTTCCGTAATTGGGTAATTGCCCGATATGCTGCATACGGCAGCGGTTGGTATACCGCATCAAATGATCCGGCATAATGCACTATTGTACCACCGAATCTTTTTTTGAACAGTGAGAGGCTCGGCCAACGTTGTGCATCTATACCCCATAGGTCGTACTGTATGTACCCCCGATCACGCGCTTCCTGCATCGTCGCCCAATGAATAAGAATAGGCGCCATTACACTGCGATGCGCATAATCCATACCACCGTGCAAATACGTAACCGTGGAGCCTTGATAAAAAATAATGTGGCTCGCAATGCACCGGCCTTCATAATATGCGCTCCAGAGCATTGCTTTCCTGCTCGGCATAAAAAATCGCAGCAGTTCCGCGTAGTACTGGCGCCCATGAATGCCAAACTGCTGGCGCTCACCGGTCGCATGCATCAACGCCCAAAAATCTGCAAACGACTGCTCGTCAAACGCATCAAAGGCGCGCACGGTAACGCCTTTTTTCTGTGCAAGCCGAATATTATACCGATGTTTAGGGTGCACAGATGCCAATAATTCCTCGTCTGTGCGAGCAAGAGGCACCACCACCGTCTCTTGCGGCGCAAGATGTTTAAATGATAATGAAAATCCCGCTTCTTTGAATGCGGATCCTGCCGCATTCCCTTCCCACGCCGGCTCTATATGGGTAAATAAACTATTATGCGCGCGCTGATGCAGATCTGTGGCAAGTGCTTGCAGCATTTCTGCAGAGATCTGATTGCCACCCGCTATGATCGGACCACGTGGAATATACCAAAAGAATTTTCGCAACTTTCCCAAGACCAACTCTTCCCGTATCACTCCGGCGATCATCGCCGCTTGCGAGAGATCGGCACTCTTTTGCTCACCAGGAAATGCCGCAAGCGCTGTAACAGCCTTTCCGGCAGCCTGCTGAAAAAGCAGCCAATCGCTTGACTGAGTGATATTGTCGGGATCATACCGACGCATAAACTCATCCCACGACACACGGTGATGATTATCAAGGGTAATTTCTGTAATAGCTGTCATCTTATTGTTTTCTCAATATTTTCAATGCTGCCTTCAGCCATTGCTCTACGCTGTCGCGTTCCGTCACAGTCTGATTCATCGCGTCCCGTGCTGTTGCCGGCGAATAACCGAAGCTGATCAGCGCATCCAGCACATCTTTGTCCTCTCGCTCCATAATGCCCTCTTCACTCGCCCAATCTTTCGCCTTCCCCTGCAATTCTATAATCAAACGCTTAGCAAGCTTGGTGCCAACGCCGCTGATGCTGGTAAGCATCTGTTCGTCGCCGCTTGCGATTGCTTTTTTCAAAGAAAGAATTCCTGCCGCATTGATCATCGTGATGCCTAGTTTCGGCCCCACGCCGGAAACTACCAGCAATACCTTAAAGAATGCAAGGTCTTCCTCCTCAGCAAACCCATACAGCTCCCAATTATCTTCACGGATATGAGCAAAGACGTATGCCTTGACCGGCTCTCCGATCCCTGTTAAGCTAAAATTTGACAGCGGTACAAAAATCTGGTATCCAATGCCTCCTGCATTGACCACAATATACTTATCCGCCCGTTTTTCCAGCGTTCCGGCAATAAAATAAAACATACCCGCGCCACTTAATTCCCCCTATTATATGCCATTTGACCTCTCCGCACAATTCAAGCCGACGGGCGACCAGCCGGCCGCCATTGAAAAGCTGGTGCATCAGCTGCGCGGCGGTGTGCAAGAGCAGGTGCTTCTCGGTGTCACCGGATCAGGGAAGACCTTTACTGCGGCAAATGTCATTGCCCAGCTTCAGCGTCCCACACTGATTATCTCTCACAATAAAACGCTTGCTGCACAGCTGTACCAAGAACTGAAGGAATTTTTCCCGCACGACAACGTCCACTACTTTGTTTCTTATTACGACTATTATCAGCCGGAAGCATATCTGCCGCAAACTGACACCTATATAGAAAAAGATGCAGATATCAACGAAGAGATAGACCGGCTTCGGCACGCAGCAACACAAAGCATTCTTTCATTTCCCAATACTATCGTCATCGCTTCCGTGTCATGCATTTACGGTGTAGGCAATCCCGCTACGTACTTGGCATTGAGCGAGACCATTCGCGAGCAGAGTACCCTGCCGCGCCATAAACTGCTGAAAGCACTGATCAGTATGCAGTATGCCCGCAACGACCTCATCAATCTGCCGGGCACCTTTATGGTGCGCGGTGAGAGTTTAGAGATCACCTCGCCTAGTGATGCGATGATCACAAAAATTGATTTTTGGGGCGACACGGTAGAGCGCATCACCTTGCTGAAAAACAATGTTGCGAAGGAAAAGATGCAAACCGTGCCGGAAATAAAAATATTCCCCGCCAAGCATTTTGTTACGCCAGAAGATTCTCTTACCGCAGCACTCAATAGCATTACTATAGAACTGGACGAGCGGCTTGCCGAACTCAAAGCGCAGCACAAAGAATTAGAGTATCAGCGCCTCAAATCGCGCGTCACCTACGATAGGGAAATGATGCGCGCGACCGGCTACTGTAATGGCATAGAAAATTATTCGCGCCACATTGATGGCAGGAAATCTGGCGAGCCGCCATTCACCTTGCTTGATTACTTTATGCTCGCCACCCAAGGCACAAAAACTACGCCGTTCCTCACTTTTATTGATGAGTCGCACATATCCGTACCGCAGATACGCGGTATGTACTTCGGTGATAAGGCGCGCAAACAAACATTGGTTGACCATGGCTTCCGCCTGCCTTCTGCACTGGATAACCGCCCTCTTACCTTCGCGGAATTCAAGCAAAAAGTCGGCACCACCATCTATGTTTCCGCTACACCCGCAGAGTATGAGCTGCGCCAAGCGATCACAAGTTACGATGCAGCACACTATATACCAGTCCTGAACGCAGATGAAGCCCTGCCTACTGATGCGCCTTCGCATCCTGCGATCGTCCAACAGCTTATCCGCCCTACCGGCATTCTTGATCCGGCCATTACCATTCTGCCCGCACGAACCCAAATGCAGGATTTACGCAAACGCATCGCTGCAACCATAGCGCGCCACGAGCGGGTGCTCGTCACCACCCTCACCAAGCGCCTCGCAGAAAATATTCAAGACTATCTTATTGAGCATGGCATACGCGCCGCATATCTCCATTCAGAAGTGAAGACATTGGAGCGCCCCGAAATTCTTCGGAAGTTGCGTGAAGGAAAAGTGGATGTGCTGGTCGGCATCAATCTCTTGCGTGAAGGGCTGGACCTTCCGGAGGTCTCATTGGTTGCCATTCTTGATGCTGATCAAGAGGGGTTTTTGCGCAATGCAACAACTCTTATTCAGACCATGGGACGCGCCGCACGCCACCCTCAAGGAAAAGTTGTTTTATATGCCGATAAAATGACACCGTCTATGCAGTTCGCTATCCAAGAAACAGAGCGCCGGCGCGCCTACCAAGACGCCCACAATAAACAACACGGCATAACCCCCCAAGCGCTGCATAAGGAAATAAAGCCGCTTGACCTTGTTACACCGCAACAAAAATCCATCGCACAAATATGGAAAAATACTCTCGCCAACGCTTCAGCGCAAGAGGCACAAAAACTTCTCGCTCGCCTGCACGAGCAACTGCAAGAGCAAGCAAAGAACCTGGAATTTGAACAGGCGGCAAAAACGCTTGAAACAATACAAGAACTGAGCAAAAAAATAGAACAAAACAGCTAAGCAAAAACACCCCGTTATGGCGGGGTGTTCTGTAAGGAGAGCGCTTCGTTATTTCCCTGATTTTTTATTCATTGCTAATGTAATGCGTGACTTCAGGCGGTTTGCAGTATTTTTCTTGATAATGCGGGACTTTGCGGATTTGTCAATAACTTTGTAGACGCCGGGCAATTCCTTTGCTGCTGTGGCAGCATCTCCTCCCGCAACCATTCGCCGAATATTTTTAACTGCCGTGCGCAGTTGTTGCTTTTTTTTGAGATTTGCAGGACGGCGCTTTGCAGTTTTTCGCAGTTCTTTTTTTGCTGATTGCAAATTTGGCATATAAACAAATAAACAAATTACATTTTGTACCATAGCAAAGAACCGGCATTTTTGCAATGCCCTGGAAATTTTACCTTACTGCTCAACCAACAAAAGCTCAATTGCCTGCCGCGGCGTTGTCCGGCTTGATTTAATGAGGATATCCAACCACTCAAGAAGCATCATACGCTGCTTGGCCTGATCCATAGAGATCTTGCCAAAAGATGTGGCATTGCGCACTGCAGAGATCAAAATATTAAAGAGATGCCCCTCATCGCCTCCTGACTGAAAAAATGCAGAGAGCTCATGCGCTGTTCTGGGCTTATCAGCAGCAAAGAATTTTTGTGCAATGCCCCACGCGTTTGCCGCGGCGGTAATATGAGCTCGCGCGAATAGATCATCTATGTTCTGCGTATGAAGCGGCATAACGCTCAAGGTATCAATGCGGGTGCTGATTCCCCAGAGGTCACCATTTTCTGCAGCAATAAGATGTCGTGCAGTAGCGGCTGGCAAGGTAAGCCCGCTCTTATGCGCATATTCTATCACCCACCGCTCAAGAGCAGCAGCAGTGAGAGGGGTAAACTTTTTTATCACCGCACGTTGCTGAACAAATGCTTCCAAAAATTCTTTTTTCTTCGCACAATCGTCATCCTCGCGCACGATAACCAGGAGTGTCGGATCTTCAGCGATCTGCCGCTTCGCGAAAAGCTGAACGAGCTCGCGCCAATCACGATGCAGCGCAAGAGATCGCGCCACGACAACTTTTTTTGCGCCAAAAATGTCACGGTCTTGTACGGCGCTTTCCAGCGCTTCGCGGCTTTCCGACTCCACCATATCTAAGGACGTTACCGCAAATCCTTCCTTGCCGACATACTTTGTAACAACCAGCTCAAGTTGCTGGTGCAAGCGGTAAGCATCTTTGCCATAAAACAGATAGAGCATACTATTTATGATCAAAAAATCAGTTCACTGACACATCCTGCCCCACGATCTCTATCCAGGTATTTCCCGGCTCAAATTGAATCTCCTTGCCGCTTGCGTCAAAGAAATAAAGTTTTCCGGCTGCAGAATTCTTCTGCCACG